>CANGOE010000021.1 GCA_947455455.1 Hyphomicrobiales bacterium | reverse complement strand
GTAGAAAAGTGGCTCAAGCATGGTCTTGCCAGTCTATTCTTGAGCCGTCATACTGCATTTGAGTGGCCTGACGCGACAAACAAATTCGGTTTTTAGCAAATCGAGGATTTTGATTACAACCAAATCTATCCTGTCGGTCATGACGAACGCATTGTCTCAAGAGAGCCGTGGTGCTGTCATCCTGCGCAATACCAGCGTGGTTTTGCTCGGCACCGTTTTGCTGACCCTGTCTGCCAAGCTCAAAGTGCCGTTCTATCCAGTCCCCATGACGATGCAGACCCTTGTGGTCCTCCTGCTGGCCGCCACTTGTGGCCTGCGCATGGGTGTGGCGATTGTGGTGGCCTATCTGCTTGAAGGTGCGGCTGGCCTGCCGGTGTTTGCCGATACGCCGGAACGCGGGATCGGCCTGAGCTATATGATGGGCCCGACCGGTGGTTATCTGCTCGGTTTCGTTGCCGCCGCCGCCTTTGCCGGCATGATGGCCGATCGGGGCTTCGCCCGTTCATGGGCCGGCCTGACGGTTCTGATGGTGGGCGGCCACGCCCTGATGTTCGGTCTCGGCTATGCCTATCTTGGCTCGGTCATCGGTTTTGAACAGGCCTGGACAGCCGGTGTTGTGCCCTTCCTGCCATCGACAGCGGTTAAAATCGCGCTCGGTGTGGCCTTGCTGGGTGGATTCAACCGCTTTTCGGGTCGCAATGCAGGCTAACCAAACCTGACGCTCCGACATTATCAAGCCGCACTCTCACCAAGTGCGGCTTTTTTATATTGATTGACTGGGATGCGATTTTTTTAAGGATAAGCCATGGCGGTTCTGGTCACAGGCGGGGCGGGTTATATCGGCAGCCATATGGTGCTGGCCCTGCGGGATCGCGGCGAGACCGTGGTGGTGCTCGATGACCTGTCGACCGGCCTGCAAGACCTGCTATTGCCCGATGTGCCATTCGTGCAAGGCGATATCGGCGACGATGCCGTGCTGGACCGGATATTTGCCGCCCACGATATTGATGCGGTCATCCATTTTGCGGCTCGCATCGTGGTGCCGGATTCGCTGGCAGATCCGCTCGGCTATTACGACAACAACACCATCAAGGCGCATCGACTGATCAGTGCCAGCGTCCGGCATGGCATCAAACGCTTTATCTTTTCATCCACAGCGGCCGTCTATGGCGAGACCGATTGCCAACCGGTGCATGAAACCAGCGCGTTGAACCCGATCTCGCCCTATGGCCGTTCCAAATTGATGGTGGAATGGATGTTGCGCGATGCCGCCGCGGCCCATGGCATTGCCGCGCTGGCCCTGCGCTATTTCAACGTGGCGGGAGCCGACCCGCTCGGACGCGCCGGCCAATCGGGACGCAATGCCACCCATCTGATCAAAGTCGCTGTTGAAACGGCTCTGGGTCTGCGTCCGCATATGACGCTGTTCGGCACCGATTATCCGACCCGCGACGGCACCTGCATCCGCGATTATGTGCATGTCAGCGATCTGATTGCCGCCCATCTGTGCGCGCTCGATTTTCTGCTCCACAAGCCGCAAGGGTTCTCGGTCTATAATTGCGCCTATGGACAGGGCGCTTCGGTGCTGGAGGTGATCGACAGCGTCAAGCGCATTTCCGGTGTGGATTTCACCGTCCGGCAAGCGGGACGACGGGCGGGCGATCCGGCCAGTATCATCGCCAATGGCGAGTCCCTGCGCCGTGATCTGGGCTGGCAACCGCGCCATGACTCGCTGGACGAGATGGTCCGCCACGCCTTGATGTGGGAGCGCAAGCGGTCCAATCTGCAACCCTATGAGCCGGACCGCTGATCCGGCGCGGTCATACCCTCACAGATGCGTCACTTTGGGATCGATCGGCGCAGGCATCAGCTGGCCCAACACAGTTTCGATCAGCTTGGCACCGGCCAGCAATTTGCCCTCGCGGCGCGGTCTTGCCACCACCTGCAATCCGACCGGACGGCCATCTTTGGTAAAGCCGCAAGGCATGGACAGGGCCGGAGCCGTGGTCAGGGTGATCGCATAGACAATGCCGAGCCACTCGACGTAATTAGTAAAGGTATGGCCGTTGCAGGCTTCCAGATAGCGCTGTTCAACGGGGAAGGCCGCGACAATGGTGGCCGGGCATAACAGCAGGTCATAGTCGTCGAAAAACGCATTGGTGCGCTGGATCATCGCGGCACGCTGGGCCTCGGCGCGCACGACATCGCTCATGGGCAGGGCCAGACCTTTTTCGATATTCCAGATCACCTCGGGTTTGAGCTGGTCGCGATGGGTCACCAGTTTACCGGCATGGGCCGTGGCAAAACTCATGGCCCGCAAGACCCCGAAGCAATCATGCGCTTCCGACAGGTCGGGATGGTCATCCACCACCGTTACACCGGCCTCTTGCAATTTATAGGCGGCCTTGCGGCAGATCTCGGCCACTTCGGGATCGACCGGAGTGATCCCCAGATCGGCGGAGAAGGCCACTTTTTCCGGCATCCAATTGGAACGGGCGGCATAGAGGTAGCTATCCCCGATCGGGCGAGGCAACGAGACGGGATCTTTCGGGCTTTCTCCCAGCATGGCATCGAAAAACAGCGCGACATCCTCGACATTGCGGGCCATCGGCCCTTCAACGCTCAACAGGCGGTCCACCTTGTTGCCCGGATCGGTGGCAATACGACCGGGGCTGGGACGCAAGCCCACCACCCCGCAGAAACTGGCAGGATTGCGCAACGAACCGCCCATATCCGAACCGTGCGCCAGCCAGGCCATGCCGGTGGCCAGAGCCACCGCCGCACCACCCGACGAGCCAGCCGCCGACAATTTGGTGTTCCACGGATTGCGGGTCGCTCCGAACACTTCGTTGAAGGTATTGGCTCCGGCCCCGAATTCGGGCGTATTGGACTTGGCATAGATCGCCCCGCCCTCGTCCTCGATGCTGTGCACCAGCACATCCGAGGTCATCGGGACATGGTCCTTGAAAATCGGCGAGCCAAAGGTGGTGCGCACGGCCGCCACCTCGGTCAGATCCTTGATCGGGATCGGCATGCCGCCCAGCCGTCCGCGCTCGATCGGCGGCAGTTTCATCAATTCATGCGCATGGGTACGGGCGCGATCGAAGCACAGGGTCGGCAAGGCATTCACAAGGGGGTCGACCTTGGCAATGCGGGCCTCGAGCGTATCGAGCAGATCAAGCGGTGTCACAGCACCGATCGCCAGAAGATCAACGATCTCATGGGCCGCTAATTTAACCAGACTCGGATCATTGGCCATGATGTTACCCCATTCGCACATTAAATTGGCCGCGCTGGATCGGGCGGCTTCTGCCTAGATTATGCAATTGCCGCCCGCCAGCACAAGGAGTTTTCAAAATCCCGTCTCTATGGGAGCATGCAACGGCTGATCATTCATCGGCGATTAAGAATCACTCGCGTAGTTTGTGTCCAATCGGCTGAGGCAGGCTTTCACAGCGTCAGCCAGAAACGATCAGGGTGAACCACATGAAACAGCACTCCAACCAGACAACGCCGCAAAAACCGAATGCGCCTGCGGCTCAAAATCCGAATTCGTTCCAGCACAGCACCATCGGGCTGGCCGCCGTGGCCGCCGCCGCCCAGCAGATCAAGCCCAAGGCCGTCAAACGCCCCGAGCATCCTCTGCCGGCCTGTCTGCGTGATCAGGACTGATCGGACAGCCGATCTAGCCCGACACCCCCCTTTGCGATAGAATGGGTTTTTATTGCAAAGGAATAATGTCTGATGGCGATTTTGAACAAGCTCGGCATCACCGGTCGGGTGAAAGCCTGTTTTTCCAGCCCGAAGCGCGAAAGCGGTTTGGGAAAGCCCGAATGTGACCGTCTGGTTATCACATTCGACGGGATCGAGGGCGATTGCCATGCCTCGCGCAACCGTTTGTCCGACAGCCGCATGCTCGGCCAGTACAAGCGCGGCACGCCGGTGGCCAATTCCCGCCAGCTCTCGCTTGTCTCTGTCGAAGAGCTGGCCGATATCGCCACAGCACTTGATATTCCGGTTTTGCACCCGCAATGGGTCGGAGCCAATCTGCTGATCTCCGATATACCCGATCTGACCCTGTTGCCGCCTTCGACGCGCCTGATGTTCTCGTCGGGGGCAACGCTGATTGTCGACCTCGAAAACGCGCCCTGCCGCTATCCGGCCGATATTATCGAACAGCATCATCCCGGCCACGGCCTCGCCTTTCCCAAACTCGCCAAGCACAAGCGCGGCGTGGTGGTGCGGGTAGAGCGCGAAGGCATGATTGCCAAAGGCGACGAGATTGTCCTGTTCATTCCGCCACAGCGGATTTATTCTCATACATAATCATTTTATCCAGCCGCTCCGGAAGGTATTGCCCCTTGTCCACTTTGCTAGTCAGCCATTCTGCCTTTGCCGGGCATGAAACACCTCCGGGCCACCCCGAACGGGCCGACCGCATCCGCGTGGTCGAACGGATTCTGGAGCATGAGCGCTTCTCGCATCTGGTGCGCGAACAGGCCCCGATGGGCTCGCTCGACAGCGTGCGCCTGTGCCACCCCGCCGACTATATCGAGGCATTGGAGGAAGCCAGCCCGAAAGACGGCATGGTCCGTCTCGACGGCGACACCACCATGTCACCCGGCACCTGGGAAGCGGTGATGCGCACGGTCGGCGGCGCGACCCTTGCAGTTGACGAGGTGATGAGCGGCAAGGTCGCCAATGCCTTTGTGGCCAGCCGCCCGCCGGGCCATCATGCCGAGCGCAGTACCGCGATGGGCTTTTGCTTTTTCAACCATGTCGCCATTGCCGCCCGCCACGCCCAAACGGTCCACGGGGCCGAGCGGATCGCCATTGTCGATTGGGATGTGCATCACGGCAATGGATCACAGGATATTTTCTGGGCCGACAAGAGCGTCATGTACTGCTCGACCCATGAAATGCCGCTCTATCCGGGCACGGGTGCGGTGCGCGAGCGCGGCGATTTCAACACCATCGTCAATGCGCCCTTGCGCGCCGGTGACGGGTCCGACCATTTTCGGGAGGCGATGGACAGCGTGATCCTGCCGCGCCTGATCGATTTCCATCCCGACCTGATCCTGATCTCGGCAGGCTTTGATGCCCATACCCGCGACCCGCTCGCCAATCTCAATCTGGTGGAAACCGATTTCGCCTGGGCCACCGCGCAACTGATGCATCAAGCCGACAAGCTGTGCAAAGGCCGTCTCGTCTCGGTGCTGGAAGGCGGCTACGACCTCGAAGGCCTGTCCCGCTCGGTCGCGGCCCATGTGATGACTTTGATGCGGGGGTGAGTACCCCGCACAAGAGACCCATCAGCCAACTTCAATCCACCAGCGGTTTTGTGTCTGCAATCTCGATCCCGAAGCCAGACAGCCCGACATAGGCGCGGGCCTTCGAGGACAGGTTGATGATCGAGCGGATTTCCAGATCGCGCAGAATTTGCGCGCCCAAGCCCACTTCGCGCCATTGCCGGGCCCGTTGGGCATCGGCATTGTCTTCTTCACCTTCCGCACCGAGATTTTGCAACGGTACACCTGCCGCACCATCGCGCAGATAGACCAGCACGCCGCGTCCGGCCTCCTGAAAACGGCTGAGAGCCGCACGGATCTCGTGGCCGCCGCCCAGCGTATCGGCCAGCACATTGGCCCGATGCAAGCGCGTCACCATCTCCTCGCCATTGCCGATACGGCCATAGACGAAAGCGAAATGGTTGACCGTGTCGAACGGGGTGACATAGGCATAGCCGGTCATCTCGCCGATTTCGGTTTTTACGGGGAAGGTCGCGACCCGCTCCACCAGCTTTTCACGCTGTTGGCGATAGGCGATCAGATCGGCCACCGAAATGCGGATCAGCTTGTGGGTATCGGCAAAAGCATCGATTTGCGGGCCTTTCATGACGGTGCCGTCATCATTGGCCAATTCGCAAATCACACCCACCGGCGGCAGGCCGGCCAGACGGCACAGATCGACCGCCGCCTCGGTATGGCCCGACCGCATCAATACGCCGCCGTCTTTGGCCACCAGCGGGAATACATGGCCCGGACGCACGAAATCATTGGCCCCCATATTGCCATTGGCCAGTGCGCGCACGGTATTGGAGCGCTGTTCGGCCGAAATGCCGGTGGTCAAACCGTGTTTGACATCGACAGTGACCGTAAAAGCCGTGCCCAAGGGCGCATCATTGACCGCCACCATCGGGTTGAGATGCAGGCGGCGCGCCTCTTCCGAGGTCAGCGGGGCGCAGACAATGCCGCAGGTGTTGCGGATGATAAAGGCCATCTTTTCCTGTGTACACAGCGAGGCCGCACAGATCAGATCGCCTTCATTTTCACGGTCGTCATCATCGGTCACGATGACGAGTTCACCACGGGCAATCGCTTCAATGGCTTCGGTCACTTTATGCAGCACGGGACTAATTCCTCTCAAACGAGCCGAAGGGCGACAGCACGGGCATCACGCTTGCGGGAGATAGGACGGAGTATCTTCGGTTTCAAGCCTTAGAAGGTTCGGAAGGAAAAGGCCATGTCGCGCTTTGCCCGACTTGTCCGCGATGGCGCAAGAAGTGATCGGCTAAAACGCAAGCCATCATCGCCTCGCCCACCGGAACGGCACGGATGCCCACGCAGGGATCATGGCGGCCCTTGGTCAGAATGTCGGTCTCGCGTCCGAACCGGTCCACCGTCTTGCGCGGGGTCAGGATCGAGGAGGTCGGTTTGACCGCAAAGCGCAGAACCACCGGCTGGCCGGTCGAAATGCCGCCCAGAATACCACCGGCATGGTTGGACAGGAATTGCGGCCGGCCATCCGGCCCGACCCGCATTTCATCGGCATTGTCCTCGCCGCGCAGACAGGCGGCCTCGAACCCCTCGCCGATTTCGACACCCTTGACCGCATTGATCGACATCATCGCTGAGGCCAGATCGGAATCGAGCTTGCCATAGACCGGCGCACCCCAGCCCACCGGCACGTTTTCAGCCACCACCTCGATCACCGCACCGATCGAGGAATGCGACTGACGGATCCCGTCGAGATAATCGGCAAAGAAAGCGGCGGCTTTGGCATCGGGACAGAAGAAATCATTGCGCGCGACCTCGTCCCAATCCCACGCCGCGCGATCGATCTTGTGCGGCCCCATCTGCACCAGTGCCGCGCGGATCACCACATCGGGGATCACCTTGCGCGCAATCGCACCTGCCGCCACCCGCGCCGCCGTTTCGCGGGCCGAGGAGCGACCGCCGCCGCGATAGTCGCGGATGCCGTATTTCATGTCATAGGGATAATCGGCATGGCCCGGCCGGTAGCTTTGCCAGATGTCGCCGTAATCCTTGGAACGCTGGTCGACATTGTCGATCATCAGCGCAATCGGCGTGCCTGTGGTCCGTTGCACGCCTTCGGGGTCGACCATCACACCGGAAATGATCTTGACCGCGTCCGGCTCGCGCCGCTGGGTGGTAAAGCGCGACTGGCCCGGACGGCGGCGGTCAAGCTCCAACTGGATCTCTTCGGCGGTGATCGGCAAGAGCGGCGGGCACCCGTCGATCACACAGCCCAAACCGACCCCGTGGCTTTCGCCAAAGGTTGTGACACGAAAGAGATGACCGAAACTATTATGGGACATGCGATCCTGCACCGAATAGAGGCGAATATCTTGTCAGAAACCTTTAGAAGCGGATCAGGCACAGGTCAAATAGCAGATCAGACCCAGCGGTGCTGTCCATGCTCCAGCACCAGCAAGCGACCCTGCCAGATATCGCTTTCAGCGGCGATCAACGGATCAAGACGGGCCACCAGATGCAATAAGCCGCGTGCGACCCCGCCATGGGCGACCACCACGCAGTCCTCAGAGAGTGTCGCCACCCAAGGTTGCAATCTTTCAATCAGCACCGCATAGCTTTCGCCATCGGGCGGCACCATGCCCCATTTATCGGCCTCGCGCCTTGCCGCGCCTGCGGGATCGGATTGTTTGACCTCGCGCCAGGTCAGGCCTTCCCATCGTCCGAACGACAATTCCTTGAGACGGTCCTCGAGCAGATAACCCTCGTCCGCCATGCCGACCGACAGCCGCGCCCGTTTGGCGGTTTCCTGCGTGCGCGACAAAGGGCTGACATGCCATGGCAGGGGATGCGGGGCGACCAGCGTGGCCAGGCGGCGACCGGCCTCCTCGGCCTGGGCGCGGCCCAGATCATTCAACGGAATATCCCTCTGGCCCTGCAACCGGCCTTCGCGATTCCAGTCGGTTTCGCCGTGACGGATGAAATAGATCCTGTGCGCAAAACCCGTCATTGCCGGACCGGTCTCAGGACTTGTCGAGCGTGATATCGGGGGCTTCCGGATTTTTCATGCCGACGACATGATAACCGGCATCGACATGCAGGATTTCGCCGGTCATGCCACGGCCCATATCGGACACCAGATAGACGGCGGTATCACCGACCTCTTCGATGGTCACGGTGCGGCGCAGGGGCGAGTTATACTCGTTCCATTTCAGGATATAGCGGAAATCGCCGATGCCGGAGGCGGCCAAGGTCTTGATCGGGCCGGCCGAAATGGCATTGATGCGGATGTTTTTGGGGCCGAGGTCAGCCGCCAGATAGCGCACCGAGGCTTCCAGTGCCGCCTTGGCGACACCCATCACATTGTAATGGGGCATCCATTTCTCGGCACCGTAATAGGTCAGTGTGACCATCGAGCCACCATCGACCATCAGCTTTTCGGCGCGCTGGGCAATGGCGGTGAAGGAATAGCAGGAGATCAGCATCGAACGGCTGAAATTATCGGCCGAGGTATCGACATAACGCCCTGTCAGCTCGTCCTTGTCGGAGAAAGCGATGCAGTGGATGATAAAATCCAGTTTGCCCCAGCTTTTCTCGATTTCAGAGAACACCGCGTCGATTGTGGCCGGATCGGTCACATCGCAATGGCCCACCACAGTCGCGCCCAATTCGGCGGCCAGCGGACGTACGCGTTTTTCCAGAGAGTCGCCTTGATAGGTAAAGGCCAGTTCGGCCCCCGCGTCATGGGCGGCTTTGGCAATGCCCCAGGCAATCGAACGGTTATTGGCAACGCCGAGGACAAGGCCACGCTTGCCGGACAGAAGTCCTGATGTCGGTGTGTGAGGTGCGCTCATGATAAAATGTTCTCGATACAGACTATTTTGAATCTAACAGCCCAAAGTTAATAAATTTCCTATCAAATTTCATAAACGACAAATCCGTTTTCAGCCACCCCCGCCCGGCAAGAATCGGCCAAACAGCATGGTGCGCGCCGTCAGGCCGTCGTTTAGGGTTTATATTCGGTTAAAGGGACCGCTTACAGCCCGTCCCGCCGCCGCCGCAACAGGGCTTCCAGCTCGGGATCGGAGGTTTGCGGCACCGTGACATCAATCGACACCAGCAAATCGCCCGTGACATCCTTGCTTTCGGGAATGCCGCGACCGCGCAGACGCAACACGCGTCCGGTCGAGGAACGCGGCGGAATATCAAGCTCGACCTCGCCTTGTAGTGTCGGCACCCGCATCCTGCCACCCAGAACCGCCACTTCGAGCGGGACGGCCAGATGATGGCGCAGATTATTGCCCTCAACGCTAAAGCGCGGATCGGGCGACACATGCACGGTCACATAGGCATCGCCATTGACACCGCCGGTGTCGCTTTTCTTGCCCTGTTCCTTGAGCCGGATGGTCTTGCCCTCGGTCACGCCCGCCGGAATTTTGACCTCCAGCACCCGCCCGTCCGGAAAAGCCAGCCGTTTTGTCGCCCCTGTCACCGCATCGGCGAGCGAGATGGTGGCATTGACACGGATATCGGCACCGGCGGCACTGGCGCGGCGCGACCGTCCGTCGCGGCCCTTGAATTTGAACAGATCGGCAAACAGATCGGATGGATCGATGCCCGCACTGCCGGTAAACGGCCCGCCCGGACCGAAGCCGAAGTGGAAACCGTTGCCGCCCTCCTCTGCCCCGCCTGCGGCCCCTGCACCGGCACGGGCACGCGGATCGAAGCCCTGAAAGCGCGGCTTGCCGTCGGCATCGATCTCGCCACGGTCGAATTGCTTGCGCTTGCTGTCTTCGCCCAGAATTTCATAGGCGGTGTTGACCTCGGAGAATTTTTCCTTGGCGGTCGGGTCGGTGGTGTTGTGGTCGGGATGCCAGGCTTTGGCGAGGCGACGATACGCCTTCTTGATCTCGGCCTCGGTGGCCGAGCGCGATACGCCCAATACCTGATAGGGATCCTTCGTCACGTCCTCACTCCGAACCGATCTTTCCGCCTGCGCCGTTCACCTTGAACACCTTTTCCGGCCACCGTCCTGCCATGGTGCCGGCATCGGAACGGCAGTCCGTACCGACCTACGCCATTTGGGAACTGATAGCATAATCTTCAAGAGAGTGTGCAGCCTAATCACGCGGGAAACCCGTCCCGCCCCTGTTATGAACGGCTATGACGGCAAAAGATAAAGCCGGACACTCAATATTGTGCTGTCCGAATGGTTTAGGGTTCGGTGGTCAAACCGCCGATAATCCGCCATTCACCCAAGCCCTGACGGCAAGCGGCCCCTTGAAATGGCGGCTGGGACACCGGCTGATTCGCCGGCTTGACGATGACCGCATTGAAGCCGCGGCAAATCTGGTCCTGAAAAATAAAAGCCCTGCCCCGCGCCGTAATCGAGCCGCGTGACACGGCCCCCTCGCCCCATGGCACGGGCTGGTTATCGCTCATCGGATCCAGCGCACGGGCCAAGGCCTCTGCCACCAGTGGGCGGTCATGACTGTCGACCAGATCGAGCGAGAACGTCCGCGGCGAACCTGCCAGCGAGCCTGTGACTTCGGGTGCCAGCATTGTCGTGCCAAACGGAGCAATAACGGCTTTTTCCATGCACCCCCCCAGCAATCCGGCCAGCACAAGGCCAACAGCCGACAAAATCGACAGGGATGACCTTCTCATCGGCGCATCGGCGCGATAAGCTCGTGCGCCATGCGAATGGCTGTTATACAGAGGTCTCGTCTCAAGCGACCTCGGGCAGGCTGGAGACATCCAGTCTCTCCATTTGGGAATCATTCCCGCTACTGATGCACAGGAAACGTTAATGACCGGTGACTTCTCGCAAGCGACAGATCCTTTTTCTTTGTTCCAGAGCTGGTTTGACGAGGCCAAAGCCTCGGAGGTCAACGATCCCAATGCCATGGCTGTGGCCACGGTGGATGCCGAGGGCATGCCCGATGTGCGGATGGTGTTGCTGAACGGCTTTTCCGAGCAGGGTTTCGTGTTCTACACCAACACCGAATCCGCCAAGGGGCAGGAATTGGCGCATCAGCCCAAAGCGGCACTGGTGTTCCACTGGAAGAGCCTGCGGCGGCAAATCCGGGTGCGCGGTTCGGTCGCGCGCGTGTCGGATGACGAGGCCGATGCCTATTTCAATTCGCGCCCGCGTGAAAGCCGGATCGGTGCCTGGGCCAGCGAGCAGTCACGCCCGCTCGAAAGCCGCTTTGCGCTGGAAAAGCGGGTGGCCTATTACGCCGCAAAATATGCCGTCGGGGCCGTGCCGCGTCCGCCGCACTGGACCGGCTACCGCATCACCCCGCTCAGCATGGAATTCTGGCATGACCGGCCTTTCCGCTTGCATGACCGCGTGCGCTTTAGCCGCGATACGCCGGACGCGCCCTTCACCGCCCAGCGTCTTTATCCCTGATCGGGTGGCGGTATGAGCGAGCGCAAGACCGACCCGCGCCTTTATCCCGACCGTCCGTTTCTGGCGGCCAGCGTCGCGGTGTTTCGGGACGGCAAGGTGTTGCTGGCCTCGCGCACAGCCGCCCCTGCCGCCGATCTGTTCTCGCTTCCCGGCGGCGTGGTGGAGGTTGGCGAAGTGCTGGCTGAAGCCGCCTTGCGCGAATTGTTCGAGGAGGTCGCCGTCGAGGCCAGAATCATCGGCTTTGTCGACCATTCCGAAATCGTCCAGCGGGACGAGACCGGCCGCATCAAACGCCATTTCATCATTGCCTGCTTTGCCGCCGAATGGCTGGCAGGCGAAGGCACGACCAGCGCGGAAGCAGGCGCGATCCTGTGGGCCGACCCCGACCAGCTGGGCGGTATAGCCGTGACCAAAGGGCTTGGCCCGATGTTGAAAAAGGCCAAAGCCGTGGCTTTGGCCCAAAAGCCGGCCTGAAGCACTTGCCGGACTAAAGCACTTGCCGTTTTAGACACTCATGCGCGCGGCAGAGCTTCCTCGAACAGCACCGCTTCACCCAAGGACGGTGCAACCAATTCGCCCTGCCACATCACCATATGGCCGCGCACCATGGTGCCGACCGGCCAGCCTGTGACCTGCTTGCCATGATAGGGGGTCCACTGGCTTTTCGAGGCAATCCAGTCATTGGTGATGGTCATGCGCTTTTTCAGATCGACAATCGTGAAATCGGCATCATAGCCCAGGGCAATGCGTCCCTTGCGGGCCATGCCGAACAGGCGTGCCGGACCGGCACTGGTCAGATCGACAAAGCGCTCCAGCGTCAGTCGTCCGGCGTGGATATGGTCGAGCATCAGGGGAACCAGCGTTTGCACGCCGGTCATGCCCGAAGGCGAGGCCGGATAGGGTTTGGCCTTTTCCTCCAGCGTATGGGGGGCGTGATCGGAGCCGAGCACATCGGCCACGCCCTGCTGGATTCCCCACCACAGCGCATCGCGATGGCGCACATCGCGCACTGGCGGGTTCATCTGGGCCAGCGTGCCCAATTCGTGATAGCAATCGGGCGCCACCATGGTCAGGTGATGCGGGGTGATCTCGCAACTGGCCACATCTTTCTGGTCGGCCAGATAGCGGATTTCCGCCTCGGTCGATATATGCAGGACATGCACCCGCGCCCCCACCTTGCGCGCCAGCCCCACCAGACGCTCGGTGCACCGCAAGGCCACTTCCTCACTGCGCCAGACCGGATGGGAGGACGGGTCGCCCTCGATCCGCAATCCGCGCCGCTCGCGCAACATCATTTCATCCTCGGAATGGAAAGCCGAGCGGCGACGCAGTTTGGAGAGAATGTCCTCGACCCCGCGATCATCCTCGACCAGCAAAGATCCCGTGGAGGAGCCCATGAACACCTTGATGCCCGCCGCCCCCGGCAGACGTTCCAGCTCCGGCAGGTCCTTGATATTGTCGTGCGTGCCGCCGACCCAGAAGGCAAAGTCGCAATGCATCCGGTGCGTGCCGCGCTTGACCTTGTCGGCCAGTGCCTCGCCTGTGGTGGTCTGCGGATCGGTATTGGGCATTTCGAACACCGCCGTCACACCGCCCATCACAGCGGCGCGCGAGCCGGATTCGAGATCTTCCTTGTGATCAAGGCCGGGTTCGCGGAAATGCACCTGGTCATCGATCACGCCGGGCAGAATGTGCAGGCCCGTGCAATCAACCACCTGTCCGGCATCGGCATGGCCCAGATGGCCCAAAGCCACGATGCGTCCTTTGCTGATCCCGATGTCGCGCGCGGCCACACCGTCCTGATTCGCAACCACACCATTCTTCAAAATCAGATCATAGGTCGGGCTCATCAGCGGCAATCCTTGTCAAAGAGGGGTTTTCAGCACTTGAGACCCAAGCCAAACAGACATAGGTATGGGCAACGGCCCATTTAACCCAATCTCGACCGACTTGAACAGCCAGATCAGACAGACAGGACCCATTCAGGATGTCATCCATCTCCTCCAGCACATCCGCTTTCCTTGCCGATCGTGCGGTTCTCGCCGTTGACGGCGCGGATGCCGAGACGTTTTTGAACCGGTTGCTGACCCAAACCGTGCCGCCGGCAGGCGAGACACAGGCCGCCTATGCCGCCTTGCTGACCCCCCAAGGCAAAGTGGTCAGCGATATGTTCGTCTCGCGCAATCCGCACCAGCCCGACGGATTCTTGATCGATTGCCCGATTGCGGTTGCGCCCGATCTGGTCAAACGGCTGACCATGTATCGCTTGCGTGCGGCGGTGACGATCGAGGACCGGTCTTCGGTGCTTGGCGTGACAGCCCTGTGGGGAGACCAAAAACCCGATGCCGAAGACGTCTGCTCGCCCGATCCGCGCCTGCCTGCCATGGGCTATCGGGTGATCGGCGAACGGGGCATTGGAGGTGAGGAAGCCAGCCGCGCCTATCATGCCCACCGGATCGGTCTTGGCCTGTCGGAAGGCGGCAAGGATTACATGTTCGGCTCGGTATTCCCGCACGAGATCAATCTCGACCAGTTACATGGTCTGGCCTTTGATAAAGGCTGTTATGTCGGCCAAGAGGTGGTTTCGCGCATGGAGCATCGCGGATTGGCGCGCAACCGCATGGTGCCGGTGGTGTTTCCCGACGGCTTTGCCGCCTCCGAAGGCATCGAAATTCTGGCCGGTACACTGCCCGCCGGTCATCTGGGGTCGGTGACATCGGGCGGCAAAGGGCTGGCTTTGTTGCGGCTGGACCGCGTTGCCGAGGCGCAGGCCAAGGGGCAGGCCATTACCGCAGGCGGGGTCGCTTTGGTTCCGCTCAAGCCCGATTGGGCCACATTCGAGTTTCCAGCCCCCGGCACAAAGGCCTGATATGACACCGCGTCCGGCAATCCTGCATGAAGATGGCAAATATCGTTGCCCCTGGCCGGGCACCGATCCGCTCTATGTCGCCTATCACGATACCGATTGGGGCGTACCGGAATTCGACAGCCGCGCTTTGTTCGAGAAATTCATTCTCGACGGCTTTCAGGCGGGCCTGTCCTGGATCACCATCTTGCGCAAACGCGAGAGTTTCAGGGAGGCCTTTGACGGCTTCCAGCCGCACCTCATTGTCGATTACGATGCGGCCAAGGTCGAGGCTTTGATGAACAATGCCGGCATTATCCGCAACCGCGCCAAAATCATCGGCACGATCGAGAGTGCGCGGATCTGGATGGAGATCGAGCAGAAACAGGGTTTCACCGACCTGTTGTGGAAGCATTACGAGGGCCGCCCGCAACAAAACAATTACCGCCACCACAATGATGTCCCCACCCAAACCGAGATTTCCGAACGGGTCTCCAAAGAGTTGAAAGCGCTCGGCTTCAAATTCTGCGGCCCCACCATTGTCTATGCCTTCATGGAGGCGGTCGGCATGGTCAACGACCATCTGACCGATTGCTTCCGCCACGAGGAAGTGCGCGCCATCGGGGAACGGTTGTGATGTCTGCAAAAGAACCCGCCAAAAAAGAACCTCCCCGCGCATGGCAACGGATGCTGTCGGGCCGCAGGCTCGATCTGCTCGACCCGTCGCCGCTCGATATCGAGATCGACGACATCGCGCACGGACTGGCACGGGTGGCCCGCTGGAACGGACAGACGCACGGCTCGCATGCCTTCTCGGTGGCCCAACATTCGGTGCTGGTGGAAATGATCGGGCGGCAATTGTCCCCCGGTCTCGGTCCCAAGGAACTGCTGGCCATCGTGTTGCATGATGCCGCCGAATATGTGATCGGCGATATGATCTCGCCGTTCAAAGCGGCTTTGGGGATGGATTACAAAACCTTCGAGGCCCGTTTGCAGGCCGCCATCCATATCCGTTTCGGGCTTCCGGCCACCCTGTCGCCCTCGCTCACCACCCTGACCAAAACCGCCGACAAAGCCGCCGCCTTTTACGAGGCGACCCGTCTGGCCGGTTTTCAGGAGGAGGAGGCCTTGCGGTTTTTCGGCCGTCCGCCCAAACTCAACCGCGATGCCGATGCCCTGCTGATCCCTCTGCCCACCGATCAGGCCAAACAGCTGATGGTGGATCGGGTCGAGGGACTCGCGCAGGGTATTGCGGACCTGAACACGGCAAAGGACTGATCATGCCAGAAATCCATGTCTCCTCTCTGGCGCGGTTGCACGAGACGGTCACCCGCACACAGGCCAAACATGTGGTGACGCTGATCAATGCGGCAACCGTGGTCGAACGCCCCGCCAGCATCAGCCCCGACCGGCATCTGTTTATCGGTGTCAGCGATATTACCAGCCCGCTTGAAGGCCATATCATGCCAAGCGAGGCGCATGTGCATCGCCTGCTGGATTTCGTCAGACAATGGGACAGAATGCACCCGATCGTGATCCATTGCTGGGCCGGCATCAGCCGCTCGACAGCCGCCGCCTTCATCACGGCCTGCGCTTTATTTCCCCATCAGGAGGAAATGCGGATTGCCCGCCGCCTGCGCGAAGCCTCGGCCTCGGCCACCCCCAATCTGGCCCTTGTGGGGGCCGCAGACCAGATCCTGAAACGGCAGGGACGCATGGTCACCGCCATCCAGTCGATCGGGCGCGGAGCCGATGCCTTCGAAGGCACTCCCTTCCATCTCCCGCTGGCGGATTAAGCGAAAGACCGACCCGTGAGCCAGACAGCCCCGCAAGCACAGCCTTTGATCGACATCGACATTGCCGCCGCTGTGGTCACGCTGGATCATGAATCCCCGCAAATTCTGGTGGCCAGAAGCGCCGAACCGCCAGACCAGCAGGGTCACGCGGCAGAGCAGGTTTTATGGTCTTTGCCGTCGGGCCGGTTTGATCCCTCGCGCTACCGCACGCTGGAAATTGCGCTAAGGGTCTTTGTGACCGATCAGGCCGGTTGCGATCTGGGCTATGTCGAACAACTCTACACCTTCGGGGATCGCGGCCGCGCCGCCGATGAGGAGGAAGGGCGCCGCCATGTCGTCTCGATCGGCTATCTCGCACTGACCGGCGGCATTACCACCCCGTCGGCCCTGCCCCCCACCGCCCGTTTCAGGCCTTGGTACCGGTTTTTCCCGTGGGAGGATTGGCGCAATGGCCGTCCTGCCATGCTCGATACCAGTTTGATGCCACTGTTGACCCAATGGGCGGAAGACCGTGCCGGTGAACAGGCCGAAAGCGCAAGGCGGGCTTTGCCGCGCGCCATCCGCCTGCGCCAGTGTTTCGGGGCCGACGGCAGTCCGTGGGACGAGGAAAAGGTGCTGGAACGCTACGAGCTTTTGTATGAAGCCGGTCTGGTGCAAGAGGCGGTGCGCGATGGCCGCCCGGCGGCGCTGGCACGCAACCAATGGCCCAATCTGGGCGAGCCCATGTCCTTCGACCACCGGCGGATCCTTGCCACCGCGATGGGCCGTTTGCGCGGCAAGCTGAAATATCGCCCCGTTGTGTTCGAATTGATGCCCGAGGCCTTCACCCTTACCGCCCTGCAACACAGCGTCGAGGCCATTTCAGGACGGCACCTGCACAAGCAGAATTTCCGCCGCCTTGTTGAAAATACAGCGCTTGTCGAGCCCACCGGCAAGCAATCCCTGACCCGTGGCCGTCCGGCCGCGCTGTTCCGGTTCCGCTCCGACGTGTTGCAAGAACGCCCCGCCCCCGGTTTGAGGCTGTAATCGGTTGATAAAACGGCCTTTGCACCGCTCAAGACCTTGTTAATCCGGTCACGGACTTGCCAAATCCCTGCCAGTTGCCAGATATAGACCAGACAACCGGAATCCCTCATCAGAATCGATCACGCCATGACATCGCAAACCGCCCCCAATGCCGTTGACACCTTGAGCTTCGAACAGGCTTTGGCCGAACTGGAGGCCATTGTCCAGCGCCTCGAACGTGGTGACGTGCCGCTTGAGCAGTCCATCGCCATTTACGGTCGCGGCGAAGCGCTGAAAGCCCGCTGTGACCAGTTGTTGAAGCAGGCCGAAGTCAAAATCGAGCAGATTACCCTCAACGCCGATGGTTCCGCCCAAGGCAGTGTGCCGTTTCAGGCCGGATAAGCAGGGCAGGCAATGATTGCAGTGCAGGCGCGACGGGTGTAAGCCTAGTCTCCGATTGCCGGTGTTGTGGATCTGCGTGTTGTTCAGGCCGTTATCAGCAACCCGATCATTGCCAAACCAGAGTCCGATCACTTGACCCCTTTGCTCGACACCATCAAAACCCCTTATGATCTGCGCCAATTGCCTGCCTCGGATTTGAAACAGGTGGCGGATGAATTGCGCGCCGAAACCATTTCTGCCGTGTCGGTGACAGGCGGGCATTTGGGGGCGGGGCTTGGGGTTGTCGAACTGACCGTGGCCCTGCATTACGTCTTTTCGACCCCCGATGACCGGTTGATCTGGGATGTCGGGCATCAGGCCTATCCGCACAAGATCCTGACCGGACGGCGCGACCGCATCCGCACATTGCGGCAGGGCGGTGGTCTGTCGGGCTTTACCAAGCGTGACGAGAGCATTTACGACCCGTTCGGAACCGCCCATTCCTCGACCTCGATTTCGGCCGGACTGGGCATGGCGGTGGCCCGCGATCTCGACAAGAAGCACAACAATGTCATTGCGGTGATCGGCGATGGCGCGATGTCGGCGGGGATGGCCTATGAGGCCATGAACAATGCCGGCGCGATGCATTCCCGCTTGATTGTCATCCTCAATGACAATGACATGTCGATTGCCCCGCCCACGGGCGCGATGTCGGCCTATCTGGCCCGTCTGGTGTCGGGCAATACCTATCGCGGTTTTCGCGAGGCGGCCAAGCAACTGGCCAAAAAACTGCCGAAATTTTTCTACGACAAGGCCAAACGCGCCGAGGAATATGCCCGCGGCTTCTGGACCGGCGGCACCTTGTTCGAGGAGTTGGGTTTTTACTATGTCGGCCCCGTTGACGGCCATAATCTCGACCATCTGTTGCCCGTACTGGAGAATATCCGCGATTCCGGCACTGGCCCGATCCTGTTGCATGTGGTGACGCAGAAGGGCAAAGGCTATGCCCCCGCCGAAGCCTCTGCCGACAAATACCACGGTGTCACCACCTTTGATGTGGTGACCGGCACGCAAGCCAAACCCAAGGCCAATGCGCCCTCCTACACCAATATTTTTGCCAAAAGCCTGATTGCCGAAGCCGGACACGACCCCAAAATTGTTGCCATAACCGCGGCCATGCCCACCGGCACCGGCCTTGACCGTTTCGGCGAGATCTATCCGGCCCGCACCTTCGATGTCGGCATTGCCGAACAACATGCGGTGACCTTTGCCGCAGGACTGGCCACCGAAGGCTATAAGCCGTTTTGCGCGATCTATTCGACCTTCCTGCAACGCGGCTATGACCAGGTGGTCCATGATGTCGCGTTGCAAAACCTGCCCGTGCGCTTTGCGCTGGACCGGGCCGGATTGGTCGGTGCCGATGGACCGACCCATGCGGGGGCCTATGATGTCGCCTATCTGGGCTGTCTGCCCAATATGGTGGTGATGGCGGCTTCTGACGAGGCCGAATTGATGCATATGGTGGCAACAGCCGCCGCCTATGATGATGGCCCGATTGCCCTGCGTTTTCCGCGCGGCGAAGGGGTGGGCATCGATGTGCCCGAACGCGGCACCGTATTGGAGATCGGCAAGGGCCGGATTGTCCGTCAGGGCCATCAGGTCACCCTGCTCTCCTTCGGCACCCGTCTGGCCGAAACCCTCAAAGCCGCCGAGGAGTTGGCCCGCTTCGGCCTGTCGGCGACCGTTGCCGATGCGCGCTTTGCCAAGCCGCTGGATAAGGATCTGGTTGATCATCTGGCCGCCAGCCATGACTTGCTGATCACCATCGAGGAAGGTTCGATTGGCGGGTTCGGCTCCTATGTGTTGCACCATCTGAGCGAAAGCGGAGCGCTTGATGGCGCGCTCAAGGTCCGCACCATGGTCCTTCCCGATATCTTCATCGACCACGACAAGCCAGAACGCATGTATGCGCTTGCCGGGCTGGATGCCCGTGCCATTGTGACCAAAGTCATGGAAGCCCTCGGCCGCCAAGGCGAACTCACAGCCATCAGCGCGTGAGGCACAGTCCGATGATTCCCCGCCAGCGAGCCGATCAAACCCTTGTTGCACGCGGCCTTTTTGAGAGCCGCGCCAAGGCGCAGGAGGCAATCGAAGCGGGACTTGTGACAGCCGATGGTGTGGTGGTGCGCAAGGCCTCGGAAGGCATTGCGACCTCGGCCAAGATCGTGGCGCAAAAAGCCCATCCTTGGGTGTCGCGCGGCGGGGTCAAACTGGCCTTTGCACTCGACCATTTCGGCATTGGGGTCGAAGGCCGCGATTGCATGGATGTGGGGGCTTCCACTGGCGGGTTTTCGCAAGTGCTGTTGTCGCGCCGTGCCCATCATGTCACTGCGGTGGATGTCGGCCACGGGCAGTTGCACCCCAAATTACAGCGTGACCCGAGGCTGTTGTCGCTCGAGGGTCTGGATATCCGCGATGTCAATCCGGATGATCTGCCCTATCCGCCTTCCGTGATCGCCATGGATGTCAGTTTTATCCCGCTCACGGTCGCCCTGCCTGCCGCGCTGGCTCTGGCCGTGCCACTCGAACACGCCCCCGCTCATGCGGTTCTGCTTATCAAGCCGCAATTCGAAGCCGGTAAAAAGCATGTCGGACGCGGCGGGTTGATCAAGGATGCGGATATCCATGCCATGGTTTGCGAGCAGACCGCCGAATTTGTCGACTCGCTCGGCTGGCAGGTCGACGGCATCGTGCCCTCGCCGATCCTTGGCGGTGAAGGCAATATGGAATTTCTACTCGCCGCACATTGCGGCTAAACCTGCTAGACTGCCTGTCCCGCCGCCCCAGATTGAAAGTTGCCTATGCTCAAATTGACACAGACCCTGACGATTTCCCGCATGGGAGCGCAAGGGGACGGCATTGCCAGCAGTTCCGACAATGACGGATTGACAGGGGATGTCTTCGTGCCCGGCACGCTGGCGGGCGAAAGGGTCTCGATTACCCGTGACGGCGGACGCGGCGATCTGGTCGAGGTGCTGACGGCTTCACCGGAGCGCGTCGAGCCGATCTGCCATTGGGTGGGCCGTTGTGGCGGTTGCGCCCTGCAACATTGGCAACGTGGCCCCTATGAGGACTGGAAACGCCAGATGGTGATCACCACTCTGGCCCAGGCCAATATCGAGCCGCACCGGTCCTTGCAGGAGACCGTGCATCCGACACTGGCAGGCCACGGTGAAGGCCGCAGGCGCGTCACCCTGCATGCGCGGCGCGAGGCCTCCGGTTGGCAGGTCGGGTTCATGGAGCGCCGCTCGCACACCATTATCGCCATTGATCATTGCCCTTTGCTGGTTCCGGCTTTGGCCGATGCGCCGGGGCTGGCGCAAACGCTGGTCGAAGCGCTGGGCGGCGACAAGCCGCTGGATGTGCATCTGACAGCGACAATCAGCGGACTGGATGTCGATATCCGCGGCCATGGTCCGGCCTCGGATGGCAAGCGGCGGGTTCTGGCCGATGTGGCCAGACGGTTGGGACTGGCCCGACTGGCCATTCATGGCGATGTGATCGTGCAAATCGAAAATGCTTCGGTCCGCATCGGGGCCGCAGAAGTCGTCGCCCCTCCGGGTGCCTTTTTGCAAGCCACCGAAGCGGGTGAATGGCTTCTGGCGGAAAAGGTCCTGGCGGCTGTCGGCAAATCCAAACGGGTGCTGGATCTGTTTGCCGGTGTCGGCACCTTTGCCTTGCGACTGGCCGAAAAAGCCACGGTCCATGCGGTGGAAACCGATGCCAAGGCGCTGGCCGCTCTCGATCGCGGCTGGCGTGAAGCCAAGGGCTTGCGTTCGGTCACCTGCGAGACACGCGATCTGTTCCGCCGCCCACTGATCCCGACCGAAATGACTGCCTATGATGCCGTGGTGTTCGATCCGCCGCGTGCCGGGGCCGAGGCGCAATCGCGCCAGCTTGCCAAATCCGATGTCGCACGCATTGTCGCCGTCTCCTGCAACATTGCCAGCTTCGCCCGCGATGCCAAAATCCTGATGCAGGGCGGCTATCAGCTCAACGATATCTGGCCTGTCGACCAATTCCTCTATTCACCGCATGTGGAAGTGGTAGGCTTGTTCGAACGGCCACCGGCCGCCAAAAAGGTCCGGCGGCTTCTAGGCTAACCATCTACCGGGATATCAACCATGTTGCGTGATCCTCTTTCGACCGATCTGATCATTGCCGGACTAACCGCGATTGTCGGTGACAAATATGTCCTGCACCATGCCGAGGACAAAGCCCCGTTCGAGGCCGAATGGCGCGGCTTGTACAAAGGCACGGCCTTGCTGGTGGTGCGGCCCGGATCGGTGCAGGAAGTTGCACGGGTGCTCACATTTGCGCAGGAGCACCGTTTGAAATTGATCCCGCAAGGCGGCAATACCGGTCTGGTCGGCGGCAATACACCCGATGAATCCGGCACTGAAATCGTGCTGTCGGTGGCCCGCCTCAACCGCATCCGCGAGGTCGATGCCCTTTCCGATACCATGACGGTGGAAGCCGGCGTGACCCTGTTGCAGGCGCAGGAAGCCGCAACCGAAGCCGACCGCCTGTTTCCGCTGTCGCTTGCCTCCGAAGGCACCTGCACGATTGGCGGCAATCTGGGTACCAATGCAGGCGGCACTGCGGTGCTGGCCTATGGCAATGCCCGCGATCTGGTGTTGGGGCTGGAAGTGGTGCTGGCCGATGGCCGCATCCTCAACGGCTTGGGCAAATTGCGCAAGGACAATACCGGCTACGATCTCAAACATCTGTTTATCGGTTCGGAAGGCACGCTGGGCATTATTACGGCGGCCGTGCTGAAACTGTTTCCCAAGCCCAACAGTCTGGTGACTGTGTTTTGCGGGCTGGAGTCGCCCAAACACGCGCTTGATCTTCTGGAGCTGGTCAAGCGCAGTACCGGACAGGCCGTCACCACATTCGAGCTGTTGCCACGGCTTGCCATTGATATGGTGGTCGACCACATGCCCGGGTGCCGCGATCCGCTGGCCACACGCTTCGACTGGTATGTGCTGATGGAACTGTCCTCGGCCTCCGATCCCTATCTTGATGAGCGCGCCCAGACTGTGCTGGAAGAGGCGCTGGACAAGAACATCATTCTGGATGCGGTGATGGCCAATTCGCTCGACCAGCGCAATGATTTCTGGCGGCTCCGCGAAACCCTGCCCGAAGCGCAGGCCTTCAAAGGCGGTTCGATCAAACACGATGTCTCGGTGCCGATCTCATGCGTGCCGGAGCTGATTGCCCTGGTCGATGCCGAAGTCACCGCCGCCATGCCCGGAATCAGGCCGATGCCGTTCGGCCATCTCGGTGACGGCAATCTGCATTACAATCTGACCCAGCCGGTCGGCATGGACAAGCAGGCCTATATGGACCAGCGCGAAATCATGCATGCGATTGTTTACAAGCATGTGCTGGCCATGGGCGGGTCCGTCTCAGCCGAACACGGGATCGGACGGCTGAAAAAGCACCTGTTGCAAGAGGTCAAAGATCCTGTCGCGCTTGAACTGATGCACGCCATCAAGCAGATGCTCGACCCGCACAACATCCTCAATCCGGGGCGGGTCCTGTAAACCACGCGCTTGCATGGCCCGGTCAATCGTCTTTCTTGCTCAGCATGGTGCCCAACAGGCCGCCGACAACACCGGTGGCCGCACCCAGCGTTGTGCCTGACGAGGAGGACGAGGCCGTATCACCGGTCTGTGGCAGATAGCGGGCAATCTCGTTGGCCAGATTCATGATCGGCATGCTTTGCAACGCGATGTGGCCCGGGCCCGTCAGCTTGGCCATAAACAACCCTTCGCCGCCGAACACGATATTCTTGAATCCGCTGACCATCTGGATGTCGAAGGTGATGGTCGGATCCATGATGCCGACATGGCCTGCCTGCACAAGCAGGCTCTCGCCGGCCGCCAGATCCCGCTCGATCACCTCGCCCGACAGATCGAGAAACACCACGCCCGGTCCTGTCACCTTCTGCAGGATAAACCCCTCACCGCCGAACAGGCCCGCACCCAACCGCTTTTGAAAGGCCACTTCGAGGGAGACTGTCTTTTCGGCGCAGAGAAATGTCTCTTTGCGGCAAATCAGCGATTGCCCGGCCCCCAGCTGGATCGGCATGATCGTGCCGGGAAAATGGGGGGCAAAAGCCACATGTCCGGCTTGGCGGGCGGTGAAATGGGTGACAAAAAAACTGCCCCCCGACAGACTGCGCATCAAGCCCGAAAACAACCCGCCGCCGGTATTGGTGTCCATTTCGATATCGGGGGTCATCCAGCACATGCAACTTGTCTGGCTATAGACCGTTTCCCCCGGCTCCAGATCGATATTCAGGGTCTGCATCACAGTGCCTGACAGGGAATAGCGCATGGTCAAATTCTCCAAACGAGCACGGCGATCCGTACGTTAAAGCCACTTTTTCCAACGGAAAAACGCATAAGGGAAAACCGCCGCTCCGACCATCATCACCAAAGCCATCGGATAGCCGAAGCTCCATTCCAGTTCGGGAATGAGTTTGAAATTCATGCCGTAGATCGACGCGATCAAGGTGGGCGGCATAAACACCACCGCCATCACCGAAAACAGTTTGATGATGTTGTTTTGCTCGAGATTGACCAACCCCAATGTGGCATCGAGCAGAAACTGGATCTTGTTGTTGAGGAAACTGGCATGTTCTTCCAGCGAGGTCACATCGCGCAGGGTGGTTTTTACCCGCTCGCGCATCTCCAGCGGCACCCGCGCCGTGCGGTAACCGGCTGACAGGAACAGCAGGATCCGCTCGATCGAGACCAGACTTTCACGCACTTTGGAAATCACATCGGCATGCCGTCCCAATGCCCGCAGGGTGGATTGATAACCCGCATTGCGCACCGAGGGGTCCTGCGTGTCGGCAAACACATTGCGCGAGAGCTTGTCGATCTGCGCGCCGGCCGCCTGCAGGACATCGGCCCCGCGATCCATGATGGTTTCGAACAGGCCCGCCATCACCGCTTCCGGCGTATCGCCGCAACCATTGGGCCGACTGGCGCGATTGACAAACATCTGGAACGACAAAGGCTCGACATAACGCACCGTCACCAGACATTTGTCGGTGAGAATGAAGGTAATGCCGGCTATATCGGCCATTTCGTCATCAAGGTGATAGAACAGCCGCGCACTCATATAGCGCGCCCCGCCCTCGTTATAGAGGGTTTCGGAGGGCTCGATATCGCTCATCTCCTCGCGGGTCGGAATCGAGACCGATAGAAACTGCTCGACCTTGCGATCCTCTTCGCGGGTCGGCTCGATCAGGTCGATCCACAAGGCATGGGCCGGAATGGCTTCTTCCAGAGGCAAAACCCGCCGCTCCAACTGGCCGATACCGTCGGATTGGCTATCGGGCCCATGCGTCGCCACCATCAACATGCAAGATACTTTCTATTGGGGTCATGGCCCCCGATCGTGGACCGGCGACCATGATGACACAAGATGATGACGTTTTTTTAAAGCGTCGCCATCAGCCCGCCAGCAACGAGACCGAGGCCGCATCCAGACTGTCTGCCCCTTCGATCACACACTCACACAAGCCTGTCGCATCGGTGGCAATCTGCTCGGCAAAAAAGCGCGCCAGAGCAATCTGTGCGTCCTGCCCCTCGCCCTCGGCCAGCAAACCGGCTTGCGCCAGTGCCACAGCCCCTTGGGTAATCCCGAACAAGCGCAGATAGGGCGTTGCGCCGGCCAGCGCATGCGAGGGTGCAGAGACCAAGGCCGTCAGCATGAAATCGGTTGCCGTTGTCAAAGCCTGATGGGCCGCACGCAGGCGCTGGGCCGTCTTGCCAAAGGCCGGAGAATTGCGGGCCTCGACCTCCCCGATCACCGCCGCCATCGCCGCCAGTTGGGCGCGCACGGTCTCGCCGCCGTTCAACGGCAATTTGCGCGTGACCAGATCAATCGCCTGAATACCGTTGGTGCCCTCGTAAATGGCGGCAATCCGCGCATCCCGCAAATGCTGGGCCGCGCCGGTTTCTTCCACAAAGCCCATGCCGCCATGGATCTGGATACCGAGCGAGGCCATCTCGATGCCGATATCGGTGGAATAGGCTTTGGCAATCGGGGTCAGCAGAGCGGCGCGGTCATTGGCCCGCTTGCGGTCCGCCTCGGTCGCCCCGCGATGGCCGCGATCGAGAGCCTCGGCGGTCAGGAAACAGATCAGACGGCTGGCCTGGGTTTGCGCGCGCATCAGCAACAGCATCCGGCGGATATCGGGATGCATCAGGATCGGGCTCATCGCCTCCTCGCGCCACTCCTTGGTGCGCCCCTGCCGGCGGTCCCGCGCATAGGCCAAGGCACCCTGATAGGCGCGGTCGGCAATGCCGACCCCTTCGATGCCCACCGCCAGACGGGCGGCGTTCATCATCGTGAACATGCAGGCCAGACCGCGGTTTTCCTCGCCGATCAGATAGCCGGTCGCACCGCCCTGATCACCGAAAATCATCGTGCAGGTCGGCGAGGCATGAATCCCCATCTTGTGTTCGAGGCTATGGCAATACAGATCATTCGGCGCGCCCAGCGATCCGTCCGCATTGACCAGATATTTGGGAACCAGAAACAGCGAGATCCCGCGCGTACCCGCAGGCGCATCCGGCAGGCGGGCCAGCACCATGTGCAGGATGTTGTCGGTATAATCATGCTCGCCATAGCTGATGTAAATCTTCTGGCCGAAAATGCGGTAACTGCCATCCCCCACCGGTTCGGCCCGGGCGCGCAAGGCGTTGAGATCGGATCCGGCCTGCGGTTCGGTCAGGTTCATGGTGCCCATCCACGCGCCCGACACCAGCTTTTCCAGATAGGTCGCTTTTAAGGCGTCCGAGCCATGCGACTGCAAGGCCTCGATCGCACCGGCGGTCAGCAAGGGGCCAAGGGCAAAGGCCATCGAGGCGGCCGTCCACATTTCACCACAGGCCGATTGCAGCATTTGCGGCAAGCCTTGCCCGCCGAAATCGGGATCGGCCATCAAGCCGTTCCAGCCCGCGCCCGCCCAATCATGATAGGTCTCTTTCCAGCCCGGCGGCATGGTGACACGCCCGTCTTTCAGCACCGCGCCATGCTGGTCGCCGATCCGGTTGAGCGGGGCGATCCGGTCGGTGGCGAATTTGCCTGCTTCCTCCAGAATGGCATCGGCGAGGCCGTCATCCAGCTCAGGCAACAAGCCCTCCTCCACCAGCCTGTCAAAGCCTGCCACGCGCAAAGCCAACCTGATGTCATCAACCGGTGCCTGATAGTGCATTGTCGCCTCTCCCTGATACGCCACGCCTCTTGAGGACTTTACAGCCGAGCTTAATCCTTGCTCTCATGTTAGACCAAGCCTAAAGCATCGCGTAAGCAATTTTGTCAAACGGATCAGAGCATAGTGGACACAAACCGGACTTCAGCCAATCCTGACCTTGGTGGCATAGCACCCACTCGCGACACCGTGCGGATTGTCCCTGATTCTGCGGGTCTCGAACGGGCGGCCACGCTGTTGCGCGACGGCGGACTTGTCGCCTTTCCGACCGAGACCGTCTACGGGCTGGGAGCGGATGCCACACAGGCAACCGCCATTGCCGCGCTTTATGCCGCCAAAGGCCGCCCGCAATTCAACCCGCTGATTGCCCATGTCGCCACGCTAGACCAAGCCAAGGCCGAAGGTGTTTTCAATGCCACGGCGCTGAAACTGGCCGGACAGTTCTGGCCCGGTCCCTTGACGCTGGTGGTCCCGCGCCATCCGGATGGAACCGTGTGCGATCTCGCTTGCGCGGGTCTTGACAGCATCGGCCTGCGCCTGCCCTCGCATCCGATTGCCCGCTATCTGATCGAAAAGGTCGGACGGCCCGTTGCCGCGCCCTCCGCCAACCGGTCGGGCCATATCAGCCCCACCACGCCCGACCATGTCTGGGACGATCTCAACACCCGCATCGATGCCGTGCTCGAAGGGTATGCCAGTCCGGTCGGTGTTGAATCGACCATCATCGCCTGTCTGGATGACCATCCCGTGATCCTGCGCCATGGCGGGATCACGCGCGAAATGATTGCCGACTGTCTGGGCTTTGAGTGTGCCGAAGCTGGTCACAGCGCCGGCCAGAGCAAGCCGCTGGCCCCGGGGATGCTGGAGTCCCACTATGCCCCTCATGCCAAAGTGCGGCTTGATGCCGGAACGCTCGTTACAGGCGAGGCCGTCTTGCTGTTTGGGCCCGACCAGCCTGCCGGAATGGATGAGGCGACACCCCGCCTCAATCTCAGCCCGCGCGGTGACCTGACCGAAGCGGCGGCCAATCTCTATGCCTATCTGCGCCGTCTCGACCGGCACGGCATTACCGGCATTGCCGTGATGCCGATCCCCGACCATGATCTCGGTGCCGCCATCAATGACCGATTGCGGCGGGCGGCCGCACCGCGTCCGTGACAGAATGGATGCTTCGCCATCTTTTCGTGATTGCAAATGACAGACCGAGAATTTCCGGCTAATCTTGCACGATTGCAAGATCAGGGAATAGCCGATGCCATCCATACCCGCCTCTTTGCCCTGGGATGATTTCCGGCTGGTGAAAGCCATTGCCGATACCGGCTCGCTCAATGGCGCGGCCGACCGGTTGGGGCTCAACCATTCCACCATTTTCAGGCGGCTGGGTGATATCGAGCACCGCTTGGGCACCGCCGTGTTCGAGCGCCACCGCAGTGGCTATGCCGCCACTCCGGCCGGCGAGGACATGATCGCGCTGGCCAGCCGGATGGAAGAGGATGTGTCCCGCTTCACCCGCAAGCTGGCGGGTCAGGAATTGGCTCCTTCGGGCGAATTGCGCATCACCACCAATGATACGCTGATCCAGCACCTGCTGATGCCCGTGTTTGCGGGCTTTCGCGCCGCCTATCCGCAGATCAGGCTGGAATTGATTGTCGGCAATCAGGTGCTCAACCTGTCCAAACGGGATGCCGATATTGCCATCCGCCCGACCGACCACCCGCCCGAAACGCTGGTGGGGCGCAGGCTTGCCGATCTCGCCTGGGCCATTTACGGCCGCAAAAGCGATGCCTTGCCGGTGCTGGCCGATCCTGCGGCCATGCTCGAAAGCCTTTATGCCCGGCCATGGATCGGGCTGAGCGAACAGTTCAACGCCTTCAAGGCCTGCCGCTTTGTCAACGAACAGATCGGGCTGGAGCGGATTGCCATGCGGATCAACACCGTGCTGGGTCTGGCCGAGGCGGTGGCCGCAGGGATCGGGATCGGCCCCTTGCCCTGCTTCATAGCGGACCGGAACCCCGCTCTGGTGCGGCTGATGCCGGTCATGCCGGAGTTCAGCACCGGACTGTGGTTGCTGACCCATCCCGACCTTAAAGCCTCGCCCCGCGTCCGCGCCTTTATGGATTACGGAGCCGAAGCCATTGCCAAATTGCGGCCCGTGCTGGAAGGTCGCGGCTGATCAACCGATATCGACCACCACGCGGCCGCGCACGGTGCCATCCAGAATGGCGCGGGCCGTATCCAGCACATCGGCAAAGGCCACATGGGTGGTCATGGCATTGAGCTTGGCGCGGTCGAGATCGACCGACAGCCGCCGCCACGCCTCGCGCCGTTTGGCCACGGGGCACATCACGCTATCGATCCCCAACAGCGCCACACCCCGCAGGATGAAGGGTGCGACAGATGCTGGCAGATCCATGCCCTGCGCCAGTCCGCACGCCGCCACAGCGCCGTGATACTGCGTCTGGGCAATCAGATTGGCCAGCGTATGCGAGCCGACCGAATCCACTGCCGCCGCCCAACGCTCCTTGCCCAAAGCGCGACCGGGTGCCGAGAGTTCGGCACGGTCCATGATCTCGCTGGCACCAAGATGTTTGAGATAATCGGCCTCGCTGGTCCGTCCGGTCGAAGCGATCACATGCCAGCCCAGTTTGGCCAGCAATGTCACGGCGACCGAACCGACACCGCCTGCCGCACCTGTCACCACCACGGGACCATTTTGCGGGGTCAAGCCATGCTTTTCCAGAGCCATCACCGCCAGCATGGCGGTGTAGCCTGCCGTGCCGATCGCCATACATTCCGCAAGGCTCAAACCGTCGGGCTTGGGCAACAGCCATTGGGCCTTGACGCGGGCGCGCTCCGAATAGGCTCCCAGATGGGTTTCACCGACACCCCAGCCATTCAGGATCACCTCATCACCGGCTTTGTAGTCGGGAGAGGTGGAGGAAAGCACGATCCCGGCAAAGTCGATCCCCGGGATCATCGGAAACCGCCGCACCACCGGCGATTTTCCGGTGACGGCCAAGCCGTCTTTGTAATTGACGGTGGAATGGGTGATGCGCACCGTCACATCCCCATCCATCAGAAAATCATCACCGACCTGCTGGAAGCCGATGGTCTGGCCCGCCTCGGACTTTTCGATGACAACCGCTTTGAATGTCGACATTGTGCGCTCTCCGCTTGGTCAGGCGTTCGCGGGAACGGGGCGAACCACCGCCGTCTCGCTAATCGGCAAATTGATCAGGGCCGAAACGATCCCCAAGGCAATCGACAGCCACCAGACCACGACATAGGACCCCGTCATCTCGTAGAGTGACCCGCCCAGATAGACCCCCAAAAAGCCGCCGAGCTGGTGCGAGAAGAAAGCAAAGCCATACAGCATGGCCATGTAACGCGGGCCGAACATCAAAATCACCAGACCCGAGGTCGGCGGCACCGTCGACAGCCACAACAGGCCGATCGCCGCGCCAAAAATCAGCGCATTGGCAGGCGAGGCCGGAGCCAGAATGAAATAGAGAATGGCCAGCGAACGCCCGAAATAGATCAGGGCCAACAGATACCGCTTGGGCACACGGCTGGAATAATAACCCGACAAGAGCGAGCCCGCCGCATTCGCCAGTCCGATCAAAGCCAGCGTCCAGCCCCCCACCCAGGCAGGCATGCCCAGATCATTGAGATAGGCCGGCATATGGGCGGTGATGAAGGCCAGCTGGAAGCCGCAGGTGAAAAAGCCCAGCACCAGCAGGACATAGCTTTTGTGGCGGAAGGCTTCCGACAGGGCCTGCGAGATCGATTGTTTCGGGGTCGAGGAAGCCGCTTCCTGACTGAGGGCGCGGGTCGCCAACGGGATCGACAACGGCAGGACCAGCAACAGAGTTATACCGAACATGATGGCCGTTTCCTGCCAGCCGATTGAATCGATCAAGGCGCTGGCAATCGGGGGAAACAGGAACTGTCCGAACGAGCCGGCCGCCGTGCCTGCCCCGAAGGCAATACCGCGCCATTGTTCGGGCAAGACCTTGCCGAAGGCCGCCAGCACGACATTGAACGAACAACCCGCCAGACCAAAGCCGATCAGCCCGCCTGTCGCCACCGTTAGACTGGTCGGCGTATCGGCATAGGCCATCATCACTTGCCCCAAACCATAGAGCAAAGCCCCGACACACAGCACCCGCGTGGTGCCGAAGCGGTCGGCCATCGCTCCCGCGAAAGGCTGGCCCACGCCCCATAACAGGTTCTGGATCGCCACCGAGAAGGAGAACACCTCGCGTCCCCAGCCATTCCCCGTCGACATCGGGATCTGGAACAGGCCGATCGAGGAGCGCGGACCGAAGGTCACCATGCCGATCAGGCAACCCGCCGCCAGAATCAGCAAGGGCGCATAGGTCCGACCGGAACCGCCTTGGGTGTCACTGCTTTGCGCTTGTGCCATGCTATCCGTTCCCCCGCTCTGTCATTCGGCGTCCGGCGATTCATCTTTACCGCCGCGCCCAATGATGGTTTAATCAATCCCGCATAGCATGGCCACTGTGTTTGACATAGATCAAACATGTTCCAGACGCAGAACAGCTCCATCCAACCCGCATCAATCTTTGTCCTATAAGCCACTGGTCAGACACAAGCGAGTGCAGTATAATGCTTATGCTCAAAATGAGTATTTGGTCGTAAAGGTGCGGCCATTTTTATGGACTTTGATATGCTCAAAACGAGCATAATGGAGGCTCTGATGGCTTCGATGCAACAGGCGACGCAGACAAACGCACATGACGTGGCCAAGGGATTGGTAGCCGAAGGATTGGTTGCGGCTGGTTTGCATGGACAGGCCATGGCGGGACCCATCGTAACCTCGACGCGCGAATGGCCGGCCATCGATATGCCGGAGGTCAAGTGGACCCCTGCCGTCGAGCGCGAAACCGCCCCCATTTACGAGCGCCTGAAAAACATCATTCCCTCGGTCGAATGGCCTTTTCACGCGCCCTATATCCACGCCATCAACCGCATCAAGAAGCAACGCAATGCGGTGATCCTGGCCCATAACTATCAGGCTCCCGAAATCTTCCACGGGGTGGCCGATGTTGTGGGTGACAGCCTGCAACTGGCGCGTCTGGCCACCAAGGCCGAAGGCGACGTGATCGTGCAGTGCGGCGTGCATTTCATGGCCGAAACCTCGAAACTGCTCAACCCGCACCGCACGGTGCTGATCCCCGACAGCCGTGCCGGATGCTCGCTGGCCTCCTCGATCACCGGAGCCGATATCCGCCTGCTCAAACAGCGTTATCCCGGTGTGCCGGTGGTGACCTATGTCAATTCGACCGCCGATGTGAAGGCTGAAACCGATATCTGCTGCACCTCGTCCAATGCCGTGCAGGTGGTGGAAAGTCTGGGCACCGATCGCGTGATTTTCCTGCCCGACGAATATCTGGGCAAATATGTCCAGACCCTGACCAAGGTGAAGCTGATCCTGTGGAAGGGCCATTGCGAGGTGCACGAGCGCTTCACGGGCGAGGAACTGCGCGCCTATCGCGATGCCGATCCGTCTGTCCAGATCATCGCCCATCCCGAATGTCCGCCCGATGTGCTGGCCGAAGCCGATTTTACCGGCTCGACCGCCCATATGATCGATTGGGTCAAAACCCGCCGTCCTGCCAAAGTGGTGATGGTGACCGAATGTTCGATGGCCTCCAATGTGGCGGCGGAAGTGCCGGATGTGGAATTCATCAAGCCGTGCAATCTGTGCCCGCATATGAAGATGATCACCTTGCCCAATATCCTGCATTCCCTCGTCTATATGACCGAGGAAGTGCAGGATATTGGGCACGGTGATCACCGAGCGGGCGCGTCTGCCGATCGAGCGGATGATCAATCTGAATGCCTGATCCCTGCCAAAGGCGGACCATCCGATGAGCATAGCCTTTCTCAACCCCTTGCTGATCCAGGACAGCGTCCGCCGGGCGCTGGAGGAAGATCTGGGCCGCGCCGGAGATATCACCACCACCGCGACCATTCCGGCTTCGGCCGGTGCGCGGGCGGTGATTGCCTCGCGCGAGGAAGGCGTGATCGCCGGTTTGCCTCTGGCCGAAGCCGCCTTTCACATGATTGCGCCGGGCTTGCGCTTTACCGCCCTTGTCGGCGATGGCCATCATGTCAGCCCCGGCGATGTGGTGGCTGAAATCGAAGGCTCGGCCCGCGCTTTGCTGTCGGCCGAACGGGTGGCCTTGAATTTTCTCGGCCGGTTATCGGGCATCGCCTCGCTCACCAACCGCTTCGTGCAACAGGTCGCGGGCACCGAATGCCGGATTGTCTGCACCCGCAAAACCACCCCCGGTTTACGCGCTTTCGAAAAATATGCGGTGCGCTGTGGCGGCGGCTTCAACCATCGTTACGGTCTGGATGATGCAGTCCTGATCAAGGATAACCATATTGCCGTGGCGGGTGGTGTCGCGGCGGCGTTGCGGGCGGCCAAAGCCTCGGTCGGCCATCTGGTCAAGATCGAGATCGAAGTCGATACCATCGCCCAATTGCGCGAAGTGCTGACCGAAGGGGCCGATGTGGTCCTGCTCGACAATATGAATGTCGAGACCTTGCGCGAGGCTGTCGCATTGGTCGAAGGGGTGATGCTGACGGAAGCCTCCGGCGGGGTCACTCTCGACACCGTGGCCGCGATTGCGGCTACCGGTGTGGATATGGTCTCGGTCGGCGCGTTGACCCATTCGCCGCGCGTGCTCGATCTGGGGCTGGATATTCAGGTCCGCTAAAATCCGGATTATTGGGCAACCGGCTCGACAGCCTGCATCCCCAAAAGCCAATATTCCACGCCATAGGCAATCAGCGTCGCTCCGATCACGCCCAAAAAGCGCATCTCCATCGCCAGAGGCGGCATCTGCCCGGTCTCGATGCGCGGGCGCATCAACAATTCGCACACAAATGCCGCGATCAGCGGCCAGCTATAGGACGGAAAGCGCCCATGGGCGATGTCGGGAAACAGCGTGGCCAAGCCACCTGTAGCCAAGCCCGACAGCACCATCACGGCAAGGAAAACCTGTGTCGTGATGGTCGTTTTCATCAAGATCAGGCCTGGCCGGCAGGCTTGACGCCCAAGGCGGCCTGTGCGGCGGCCAGACGGGCAATCGGCACGCGGTAGGGCGAGCAGGATACATAATCCAGCCCGACCTCGTGACAGAAGGTCACGGAGGCAGGATCACCGCCATGCTCGCCGCAAATACCGAGCTTGATATCCGGACGGGTCTGGCGACCGCGTTCGACGCCGATTTTCACCAGCTCGCCCACGCCTTCGCGGTCGATCGTCACGAACGGATCGGCAGGCAAAATCCCTTGCGCGGTGTAAGGACCGAGGAAGCTCGACGCATCGTCGCGCGAAATCCCCAAGCAGGTCTGTGTCAGATCATTGGTCCCGAAGGAGAAGAATTCGGCAGTTTCGGCAATTTCCTTCGCCATAAGGCAGGCGCGCGGCAATTCGATCATGGTGCCGACCTGATAGGTGACCGGCATCTGTTTTTCCTGACGCACCGCTTCGGCCATCGCATCGATCCGGCCTTTGACCAGATCGAATTCGGGCTTGCCGAACACCAGCGGCACCATCACTTCGGGGATCACCGGTTCGCCGGTATCACGCGCCGCATCCACTGCCGCCTCGAAAATCGCACGGGCCTGCATCTCGGCGATTTCGGGATAGGCAATCGCCAGACGGCACCCACGGAACCCGAGCATCGGGTTGAATTCATGCAATTCCGTCGCACGGCGGCGGAGCTTGTCTTCCGAAGCGCCCATGGCTTTGGCGACTTCGGCAATTTCCGAGTCCGAATGGGGCAGGAATTCATGCAAAGGCGGATCGAGCAGACGGATGGTGACGGGCAGGCCCTTCATGATTGTAAACAGATCATAGAAGTCACTGCGTTGCATCGGCAACAATTTGGCGAGAGCGGCGCGGCGGCCCTTCGCGTCATCCGAAAGGATCATCTCGCGCACCGCGATGATGCGTTCGCCTTCAAAGAACATATGCTCGGTGCGGCACAGGCCGATGCCTTCCGCGCCAAAACTGCGGGCGGTGCGGGCATCAAGCGGAGTATCCGCATTGGTGCGCACCTTGAGCTTGCGGATTGAATCCGCCCATTCCATCAGCGTGCTGAATTCGCCCGACAATTCCGGCTCCAGCATTTTGACATGGCCCTGCAACACCTGGCCGAGCGAGCCGTCAATGGTGATGAAATCGCCCTTCTTCAACTTCACACCGCCTGCGGTCATGGTCTGGGTGGCGTAGTCGACGCGCAGACTGCCCGCACCCGATACGCAAGGCTTGCCCATGCCGCGCGCCACCACGGCCGCATGCGAGGTCATGCCGCCACGGGTGGTCAGAATGCCTTCAGCGGCATGCATGCCGTGAATATCTTCCGGCGAGGTTTCCACCCGCACCAGAATGACCTTGCGGCCCGAAGCCTTGGCGGCTTCGGCCTCATCCGAGTCAAACACGATTTTACCCGCCGCCGCACCGGGCGAGGCAGGCAGGCCGGAGGCAATGATCTTGCGCTCGGCTTTGGGGTCAATGGTCGGATGCAACAACTGGTCAAGAGCGGCAGGCTCGATGCGGCCCACAGCCTCCTCGCGGGTGATCAGGCCCTCGGCCACCATATCGACAGCGATTTTCAACGCCGCTTTGGCGGTGCGCTTGCCCGAACGGGTTTGCAACATCCACAGCTTGCCGCGTTCGATGGTGAATTCGACATCCTGCACATCGCGGTAATGCTTTTCGAGCAGGCCGCAAATGCGGATGAATTCCGCATAGGCTTCCGGCATCGCGACTTCGAGCGAGGGCTTGTCGGATTCCGCCTCGATGCGGGCAATTTCGGTGATGTTTTGCGGGGTGCGGATCCCCGCCACCACATCCTCGCCCTGCGCATTGATCAGGAACTCGCCGTAAAGCTCCTTTTTACCGGTCGACGGATTGCGGGTAAAGGCCACGCCAGTCGCAGAGGTTTCGCCCAGATTGCCGAACACCATCGACTGCACATTGACAGCTGTGCCCCATGAGGCGGGAATGGCATGCAATTCACGATATTTGATGGCGCGCTGGTTCATCCACGAACCGAACACCGCACCGATGGCGCCCCACAACTGCTGTTTGGGATCCTGCGGAAACGGCTTGCCGCTCTCGCGGGCCACCAGATCCTTGTAGGAGGCAATGACCAGCTTCCATTCGTCGGCCTTCAGATCGGTGTCGAGCTGGTAGGCCTTGCGGTCCTTGTATTCTTCCAGAATGTCTTCGAAATGATGGTGGTCGATGTTCAGCACGACATTGGAGAACATCTGGATGAAACGGCGGTAGCTGTCATAGGCAAAGCGCGCATCGCCGGAGCTTTTGGCCACCGCTTCGACCGTCACATCATTCAAACCGAGATTGAGCACGGTATCCATCATGCCCGGCATCGAGGCACGCGCGCCCGAGCGCACCGACAGCAACAGAGGATTCTCGGAATCACCAAAAATACGGCCCGTCAGCGTGCCGACTTGTGCCAGAGCGGCTTCGACCTGCCCTTCGAGTTCGGGCGGATAGGTCTCGTTATGCGCATAATAATAGGTGCAGACTTCGGTTGAAATAGTCAGACCGGGAGGAACCGGCAAGCCGAGATTGCTCATTTCAGCCAGATTGGCGCCTTTGCCACCCAACAGGTTGCGCATGCCGGACTGGCCTTCCGCGCTTCCATCACCGAAAGAATAAACCCATTTCATCATGCGATTGATCCTTTATTTCGC
>CANGOE010000020.1 GCA_947455455.1 Hyphomicrobiales bacterium | reverse complement strand
GCAACAACGTATTTTTCACACCCCTCACAGTTTTTTTAAAAATATCGATGTTTTTTTGACGTTTCGCTTGCATTACCCCCCAAGCAGATTGTAATCCCCACTCACTCCAGATGTTCCGCGATAGCTCAGCTGGTAGAGCGTTCGACTGTTAATCGAATGGTCGCAGGTTCGAGTCCTGCTCGCGGAGCCATTTTCCTTGATGGTTTTACTGGTGTTTTCCCAAATTCAATCAACTGTTCTGGCTTGTTTGCCCTGTTTTGGCTCAAGATTTGGCCGTTGCACTTGCCAGCGGTGGTTTCGCGTGGCATGAATAAGGCTGTCCGACCAATGATGATGCGGGAGAGCCCGTTCACTATGGATGGCGCCGAAGGAGCAACCACCCCGGAAACTCTCAGGCACCCGAACCGTATCGTCAGGACAATCTGGAGAGAGACGCTTTGATGCGTCCACCGAAGGGGAAGCTCTCACCGCCATTCTTGCGGTTCGGGCCAAGCTCTCAGGTACCGTGACAGATGGGGCCCATTGGCAAAGCATGATCCGGCAGGATCGTTATTTGCTTGTTGTGCAACCCGTCACGGGAGGTCATCATGACCCATCTTGCTGTTATCGGCGCCGGCATCACCGGCATTACCACGGCCTATTCCCTGCTTAAAAAAGGCTACAAGGTTACGGTATTCGACCGTCACCCCTATGCGGCCATGGAAACATCCTTTGCCAATGGCGGACAATTGTCGGCCAGCAATGCCGAGGTGTGGAACTCGACCGCCACCCTGCTCAAAGGCATGAAATGGATGTTGCGCAAGGATGCGCCTCTCCTGCTCAATCCCTTGCCGAGCTGGCACAAATATTCTTGGCTGACCGAATTTGTGGCACAAATCCCGAATTACAAAGCCAATACGATTGCCACCACCAAATTGGCGATCGAGGCGAGACAGCATCTGTTCGACATTGCCGCGACCGAGAATATCCAGTTCAACCATGAAAAACGCGGGATTTTGCACATCTATCGTGACAAGCCCTCCTACGACATCGCCGCAAGAACGAATCAACTGCTGATCGAAGGCGGGCTGGACCGTCATGCGGTGACCCCATCGGAAATCCGGCAGATCGAACCGACACTGGCCTCCAACCAGCTTTATGGCGGGTTCTACACCCCGTCTGATTCGACCGGGGATATCCACCTGTTCAGCAAGGGTCTTGCCGAAGCCTGCCTCAAAAAAGGGGCGCGCATCATCTACAACAGCACGGTCACAGGTTTTGCGCCGAAATCAAAAGGCATCGACCTGAGCTGGAGCGTAGCGCATGGCGGCGGTTTGGCGGGCGATGATTCGTCCAATGATCAGGGCCATTTCGACGGTGTGGTGGTCTGTGCGGGTGTCGAAAGCCGCGCCATTGCCGATCAGCTCAATGACCGGATCAATATCTATCCGGTCAAAGGCTATTCCATCACCGTCATGCTTGATGACGAAACGAGCCGCGATGGCGCGCCGATGGTTAGCCTGCTCGACGAGGACACCAAGATTGTGACCTCGCGGCTTGGGCGCAATCGTTTCCGTGTGGCCGGAACCGCCGAATTCAACGGGTTCAACCGCGATATCCGTTCGGACCGGATCGCCCCGCTTGTCGCCTGGACACGCCGCTATTTCCCCACAGTCAGCACCGAACATTGCGTGCCATGGGCCGGTTTACGGCCGATGACCCCGAATATGATGCCCTATATCGGTCAGGGCCATCATCCATCGGTGTTCTACAACACCGGTCATGGCCATCTGGGCTGGACCCTGTCAGCGGCTACCGCTGATATGATTACCAACCAGATCGGCACCAATCTCCCATTGGCAGCTTGATCCAATTGCTGTTTAAGATCGTAAAGTTGGGGAATGTCACACAGGCATTCCCCGATTCCCTGAAGGCATGACCAATCGTGCCCATGATCCGGAGCGTGATTGTTGTCCAAAGGCCCTGTACTCGTCTGGTTTCGCGATGATTTGCGATTGAGCGACCACCCTGCTCTGGTTGCCGCGCTGGCCAGTGATTGCCCCGTTATTCCTGTCTATATTTTTGACGAGCAAAGCCCCGGTTTCAGAAGCATGGGTGGTGCCTCGCGCTGGTGGCTTCATTATGCGCTGGATTCGCTCGATCAAAGCCTGCGTGACAAAGGTTCCCGCTTGCGGATTCTGCGCGGTGCGGCAATGCCCTGCATCACCGATCTGATCAAACATTATCAGGCCCAAGGCGTCTATTGGTCGCGTCGCTATGGTGCAGCCGAAATGGCTGTCGATGCGTCGATCAAAGCATGGTGCAAGGACAATAGTATCGCGTGCGAGAGCTTCAACGGCTCATTGCTGGTCGAGCCATGGATGGTCACGACCCAAGCAGGGCAACCGATGAAGGTGTTCACCCCCTTCTGGAAGAGCGCCCGCGCCAACAATACATTTGCCCAACCCCTGCCCGCTCCCCAAAATGTGACGAGTACCAACGGGCCTGCCAGCCCCCATGAATTGGCTTTGGCCGATTTAAACCTTTTGCCGACAAACCCCGATTGGGCCAAAGGCTTCAGCTCATTCTGGAGCGTAGGTGAAGCGGGCGCACAACAGCGCTTGCTGGATTTTCTGTCAGACGGTCTAAAAGGCTATGGCGAGGATCGCAACAGGCCCGACCGCAACAATGTCTCGCGGCTTGCACCCTATTTGCGGTTCGGCAACATCTCGCCCCGTCAGGTCTGGCATGTGGCCATCAACCGGATGGAAACGGGGGAATGTCCGGCTTCCGAACGCGATCTGACGGTGTTTCAGTCCGAACTGGGGTGGCGAGAATTTTCCTACCACCTGCTGTTCCACAATCCGTCACTGGCCACCAAAAACTATCAGGCACGGTTTGATGCCTTTCCATGGCGGCAGGATCAAGCGGCTTTGGTCGCTTGGCAAAAGGGACGCACGGGCTATCCGATTGTCGATGCCGGTATGCGGCAATTGTGGCAAACGGGCTGGATGCACAACCGGGTGCGCATGGTTGTCGCTTCGTTCCTGATCAAACATCTGCTGACCGACTGGCGCGACGGCGAGGCATGGTTCTGGGATACCTTGCTGGATGCCGATCCGGCCTCCAATGCGGCCAGCTGGCAGTGGGTAGCGGGATCGGGTGCGGATGCGGCCCCCTATTTCCGGATCTTCAATCCTGTGTTGCAGGGCGAGCGGTTTGATCCCAAAGGCGATTATATCCGCCAATTTGTGCCGGAATTGGCCAGATTACCCAAAGAATTCATCAACAAACCGTGGACAGCTCCCGAATGGGTTCTGCGCGATGCAGTTATCACTTTGGGAACCGATTATCCTCATCCCCTGATCGACCATAAAATCGGACGGGATCGTGCCCTTGCCGCTTTTTCTGCCATCAACAATGCCTAATGCTTCACACCAATCAATCATGTGAGTGACGATGCGTCTTGCCATTATCGGAACTGGAATTGCCGGAAACACGGCGGCTTATTGCCTGTCGCAGAACAGTGCCAATTCGATCACCATCTATGAAAAAGAACCGCGCATCGGCGGCCATTCGGCCACAGTCGATATCGACCATGGCGGCACCAGAATAGCGGTTGATACCGGCTTTATTGTCTATAACGAGCTGAATTACCCGGAACTGACCGGCTTGTTCGCCCATCTGGGCATCAAAACCGAAGCCTCGGATATGAGTTTCGGTGTGTCGGCCAATCAGGGCGGCTATGAATGGTGCGGACGCACCCATGATGTGTTGCGCGGTTTGTTCGCGCAAAAGCGCAATCTGTTGTCGCCGCGCCATGTCGGCATGTTGCTCGAAATTTTGCGCTTCAACACTGTCGCCCGCGCCGATTATCTGGCAGGTCGCTTGTTGGGCCTGACATTGGGCGATTATCTGACGCGCAAGAAATTTTCGGCCAAATTCCGTGATGCCTATCTGGTCCCGATGGGGGCTTCGATCTGGTCGATGTCGCCCCAAGCGATGTTGGGATTTCCGATCCACAGTTTCGTGGATTTCTGTGAAAAGCATTGCCTGTTGCAGTGGGACAGGCCGGTGTGGCGGACTGTCACCGGTGGCAGTCGCTCTTATGTGCAGTCATTGACGGCAGGGTTTCAATCCCGGATCAAACTGTCGACCGCCGCAACCAAAATCCAGCGTTTCGGCTCGGAAGTGCATGTTTGGGATGACAAGGGCGAAAAAGCGGTTTTCGATCATGTCATCATGGCCTGTCACAGCGATCAAAGTCTGGCTCTGATCGATAATCCCTGCAATCTCGAACGCTCGATTCTGGGGGCAATCCGCTACAAGGACAACGATGTCTGGTTGCATTGCGACACAGACTTGATGCCCAAACGCAAACAGGCCTGGGCGGCTTGGAATGTCCTGCAACAATCCGATCCTGATCAGGCTGTCTGCCTGACCTATTGGATGAACATTTTGCAGAACATCGACAAGTCAAAACCGGTCTTTGTCACGCTGAACCCGGCAAAACAGCCCCGTCAGGAGACAGTGTTCGGTCGCTACAGCTATGCCCATCCGCAATATAACGAAGCGGCGATTGCGGCACAGGCCCGTATTCACGAGATTCAGGGCGTTCAACGCATCTGGTTCTGCGGCGCGTGGACAGGTTACGGCTTCCACGAGGATGGCCTGACATCCGGCCTCGATGTAGCGCGTCTTTTGGGAGCCAAAGCCCCGTGGCATCGTGATGAAAGTCCGTCGATATCCAGTGCGGCCAACCGGCAAGACCTGCTCACAGAGGCGGCAGAGTGATTCTGGGGCAACAGTCACTCTCTCCTTTCCCGCCGCCGAATGACGGGGCGGGATGGCTTTATGATTGTCTTGTCGGCCATGCGCGGTTGAAGCCTGTCGGCCACCGGTTCCGCTACCATGTCTATAATCTGCTGATCGATCTCGACCGGATGGCCGAGGCGGACAAGATGTCTGCATTGTTTTCGGTGGGCAAATTCAACCTGTTGAGTTTCATGGCCAAAGACCATGGCAGTCGCGATGGTAAACCCTTGCGGGACTGGGCCAACGGGCTTTTTGCGCAAGCGGGCCTTGATACGACCGGCGGGCGGATGCTGTTACTTTGCTATCCGCGTGTGCTGGGACTGGTGTTCGATCCGCTGTCGATCTATTTCGCCTATGATGATGACGGGCAGTTGCGCGGCGTGATCTACGAGGTCCGCAATACGTTTGGTGAACACCACAATTATGTGGCTCCTGTTCAAGCTGGCGAATGGTCCGAAGCCGGCCTGAAACAGAGCCGTACAAAACTGTTCTATGTCTCCCCCTTCAATGATCTGGCCATGCGATACCTGTTCCGGATGAGGCCGCCAACAGAGCATTTGAATGTGAGAATATTGGAAGTGGATCAGGCCGGACCTTTGCTGTCAGCAACTGTAAGTGGCAAAAAATCGGATTTATCGACAAAAAACATTCTGAAGGCCTTTTTTTTGATTCCCTTACTCCCATTTAAGGTTGTATTCGGCATCCACTGGGAAGCATTGCGGCTTTTTATCAAAGGCCTGCGGATGAAACCTAGACCAACCGCGCCACATGTCTTTAGTCTCGGAGATCCTGATCATCATCCCGATCAGGACCAAAGCCATCAGGGAATTTCGTGATGTCCACTCACGCCAGCGACATCACAATGACGCCAGCCAACAGCCGCACTGTCTTGCGGGATCTCCCGTTTTCGGCACGGCAGACGTTTCAATTCGCCCTCAAACTGACCCACGGCCAATTGCGCGTTGAGCTTCCCGATGGGCGTGCCTTACTGTTCAAAGCCGCCCATGACGGCCCTAACGCTTTGATGGTCGTCAACGATCTCAATTTTGCCGATCACTTCACCAAAGGCGGCGACATCGGAATGGCCGAAGCCTTTTTGCGAGGGGAATGGGACACGCCCGATCTGACCGAATTTTTGCGCCTGTTCTGCGTCAATCATGAAATGATCAACCAGATACTGGCTGACAAGCCGATTATCCGCTGGCTTCAAATGTTGCGCCATTGGTTCAACCGCAACACAAAAGCAGGAAGCAAGCGCAATATCCATGCGCATTATGACCTCGGCAACCATTTCTATGATCAGTGGCTTGATCCCTCGATGACCTATTCATCCGCGATTTTCAAGGACGGGGATGATCTGGCGGCAGGCCAACAGCGCAAATACGAAAGGCTGGCTCGTGATATCGGGATTAAAGCCGAGGATCATGTGCTTGAAATCGGATGTGGCTGGGGTGGATTTGCCGAATATGCGGCCAAAACCATCGGATGCAAAGTAACAGGACTGACCATTTCGCAAGAACAATTCGACTATGCTCAAAAGCGGATGTTCGAACAGGGATTGAACGAGAAAGTCACCCTCAAATTCCAGGATTACCGGGACGAAACCGGTCTTTACGACCACGTGGCCTCGATCGAAATGTTCGAGGCAGTGGGCGAGGAATTCTGGCCTGTCTATTTCCGCAAAGTGTCCGATTGTTTGCGCCAAGGTGGCAAAGCGGGCCTGCAGGTCATCACCATTCAGGACCGTTTTTTTGCGACCTACCGCACGGAACTGGATTTTATCCGACGCTACATTTTCCCCGGCGGCATGTTGCCCTGCCCGCAGATCATGATGGATATGGGTGCCAGCAACGGCTTGAAGCAAGTGGCCTCGTTGGAATTCGGTCGTGATTACGCCCGAACGCTTAGCCTCTGGCGCGACAACTTCCGCGCCGTCTGGCCGCAACTGACCACGATGGGCTTTGACGAGCGTTTCCGCCGGATGTGGGAATATTATCTGGCCTATTGCGAGGCCGGTTTTCTGGCAGGCAATATCGATGTGCGCCAGATCATCTATCACAAGGGCTGAGGGGCTCAGCCCTGTGTTGCACGGCCAACCAAGCGGAAATATATCGAATAAGGTAACAGCCGCAAGAACTTGAGAATTCTTGATAATTGCCACGGGAAGGTGATTTCGAAACCACCGGTTTCAAACCCGTCGCAAATCAGTTTCGAGGCCTTGTCGAGTGGCATCAAAAACGGCATCGGATGATCGTTTTTGGCAGTCAGAGGCGTTTCGACAAATCCCGGATTGACGATCTGCATGGTCACGCCGCATGCGTCGGTGTCGAATTTGAGCGACTCAGCCATGGCAATCAGAGCCGCCTTTGTGCCGCCATAGGCCGACGACCGGGGCAGACCAATATAGCCCGCCACCGAGGCATTCAAGGCAATTTGCCCCCATGAGCGTCCGCACATCAGCGGCAGGATTGCGGCCAGACAATTGATCGTTCCACCGACATTGACGGCGAACATCATGCGAAAGGCTGGCGCATCGAAAGGATGGGCGTTGACGGGGCGATAGGTGCCGGCATTCAAAAAAGCCAGACTGATCGGACCATGATCCGCCTCGATCTGCGCGACAAGATGCAAAATCCCGTCAGCATCGGAAATATCGCCAACGGCCGGAATGATATGGCCTGACAAACCATCAGCCTCACGCGCCAATTCCTGCAAGACATCCAGCCTGCGGGCCGTGGCAATGACACGAAAACCACGACGGGCGGCTTCGAGAGCCACTCCCCGCCCTATACCGGAACTGGCACCGGTAATCCACCAGACACCGTCTTGAGGTTTGGCCCTATAAAGCGCCTTCATTGTGCTCTTTCACCCCGAAAGGGGGTTAGCGGCCCAAAAAGCGCTGGGCGATGGAGCCGAAAAAGCCAGTCAACCGAACAGGATGTTCGGTAAAGGCAAAACAGATGCAATCTTCGTCATCATCCGCTTTGGGATGGTGATCGATCTCGGCATCGGCAATGGCAATATCACCGCGACGGTAATGGCCGGAGGTGTCACGGAAGCCGCCTTTGAGCACAAGCGTGTATTCCGATCCGTCATGCGTGTGCGAAGGCATGGTGCGACCGGGCTTGATCCACAGCAAGGAGGCTTCGCCGTCCTTCAGATCATCGATCTTACATTCCTTGATCCCCGGCAGAACCGATTTCCATGACAATGAAGAAAAATCCTTGCCCGTCAGCGCGACAATCGGCGCGGGAAGAATGGAACAGCTTGGACGGGAAACGTGGATTTGTTGTGGCTGTGTACTTGCAAAAATTGCCGCCAAGCGGTCATCGCGTTTGGCAGGGGGCGATACGGCCGATACTTGTTCAAGGGCCTCGCCATGGAGGCTTTCAAGACCGGCAACAAATTGGCGGCTGGCAGGAGACAGGCAGAGATGCGAGGCCACAAGCGCATTCAAATGCGGGTTCAATTGCCCCAAGGCATATGAGGCCAGCAAGGCATCCAGCGGTTGTTCGGCCTCATTGGCTGACAGATCGTTGGCGGTGGCATGAATACGGGTCGTCGGCATCAGAAACTCGAACCTTCACTGGTTAAGCATAAGCAATCATGTCTTCTCGTTACGTCTTCCACCTCAAACTGGATCAGTCGCGGCAAAGATCAAGAGCAACCGGCATCAAAAACCGAGTCTTTGGATAGATTGACCAAAAATGGCGATACAAACAATCATAATTTTCTCTTCAGCCGCCATAAAATACCAAGCCTTAATCCTTGCCCGTTATAAGACAAGGCGATAGCGTCAGGCTTTATCAATCGGGACGGCACAATGACAATAAGAGACGGCCTCATCGAAGCCATCGGGCAAACGCCCTTGATCAAATTGAAAGCCGCTTCAGAGGCCACGGGTTGCACGATTCTGGGCAAGGCCGAATTCATGAATCCGGGAGGATCGGTCAAGGATCGCGCCGCGCTGTCGATCCTGAAAGAGGCGCTGGCTTCCGGTCGCCTGCAACCGGGTGGCGTGATCGTCGAAGGCACGGCAGGCAATACGGGAATCGGTCTGACACTGGTCGGTCAGGCATTGGGCTTCCGTTCGATCATCGTGATCCCGGACACACAATCGGACGAGAAGAAGAACATGCTTCGGCAAATCGGCGCCGAGCTGATCGAAGTGCCTGCGGTGCCTTATTCCAACCCCAACAATTACGTCAAGGTTTCGGAGCGTCTGGCCTCGGCTTTGGCCAAGAGCAATCCGGGCGGGGCCATCTGGGCCAATCAATTCGACAATATTGCCAACCGGCAGGGTCACCTGACCACGACCGGCCCCGAAATCTATGCCGACACCGGCGGCAAAGTGGATGCCTTTATCTGCGCGGTCGGGACCGGCGGCACGCTGGCAGGCACAGGCATGGCCTTGAAGCGGCTGAACCCCGGTATCACCATCGCGCTGGCTGATCCGATGGGGTCGGCTTTATTCCAGCATTACACCCAAGGCGTGCTGAAAGCCGAAGGATCATCGATCACCGAAGGGATCGGACAGGGCCGCATCACCCAGAATCTGGTTGGCGCGCCGATCGACAAGGCCTTCCAGATCACCGATGAGGAAGCCATTCCGCTGTTGTTCAACCTGATGGCAGAAGAAGGCCTCTGCCTTGGCGGCTCATCGGGAATCAATGTTGCGGGGGCCATCCATTTGGGCCGTTATCTTGGTCCCGGCCATACGATCGTAACGATCTTATGCGACAGCGGCTCGCGTTATGCCTCGAAACTCTACAATCCGGCCTTTTTGCGCGAGCGCGGCCTTTCCGTGCCGCAATGGCTGACCCGCAATTCAATGATGATCGGAGAAATTCTGAAATGAGTACCGAGTTCCTGTTTCGCGCCGATTCCTATTTGCAAGAGACCACCGCACAGGTGATCGGCCTGACAGAGGAAGGCGGTATTATTCTTGACCGCACCATCTTTTACCCGACCGGAGGCGGGCAACCGGGAGATCAGGGCAGTCTGCATTTGTCGAACGGACAATCGGTTGCGGTGATCAATACCGTCTATGCTCCCGATCGCACCCAGATTGCGCATATTCTTGCCCCTGAAAGCCCTCGCCCTGCCATCGGCGACAGTGTGCGCGTGCAGATTGATTGGGATTTGCGTTACAAGCGCATGCGCGTGCATACGGCTTTGCATCTTCTGACGACGGTTCTGCCCTATCCGGTCACCGGCGGGGCGATTGGTGATGGCGAAGGACGGCTTGATTTCGATATTCCCGATGCCGGTATGGACAAGGACGAGATCGCTCAGGAACTGGCCCGCCGCATCGGCCTTGAGGCAGACGTGACCGAGCAGTGGATTACCGATGACGAATTGCTCGCAAAACCCGAAATGATCAAAACCATGTCCGTCAAACCGCCGATGGGCAGTGGCCGCGTGCGGTTGATCGATATAGCGGGTCTCGATTTACAGCCCTGCGGCGGCACCCATGTCAAAAACACCCGCGAGATCGGGACCGTGCTGGTCACCAATATCGAGAAAAAAGGCAAGCAGAACCGCCGCGTGCGGATCGCTTTGGCCTAACAGGAGCCTTTCCCATGACCCAACCGATTTTTGTTTCAACCCAGTGGCTTGCCGATCATCTCGATCAACCCGATGTCGTGGTGCTGGATGCCTCTTGGTATCTGCCGGCCCAACAGCGCGATGCCGCCGCCGAATATGCGGCCGGCCACATTCCCGGTGCTGTGCGGTTTGATATCGATGCCGTCTCCGACCACAGTTCATCCCTGCCCCATATGTTGCCCAGCCCGCAAGATTTTGCCAAAGCGGTTGGAGATATGGGCATTACACCGCAATCGCGGGTGGTGATCTATGATGGTTTGGGGTTGTTTTCTGCGGCGCGTGTCTGGTGGACATTTAAAATTTTCGGACACGCCTTTGCCGCCGTTCTATCTGGCGGGGCACCGCTTTGGCGCAAAGAAAGTCGCGCATGGACCCAAAACCAATCCCAACCCGTGCCGCAAACCTATCCTGTACCGGTTCAACAAGCCGGTGTAGCTGATCTGGCCATGGTGAAATCCTGGAGCGCGGACACAACCGTGCAACTGGTGGATGCCCGCGCCGCAGACCGCTTTCGCGGCGAAGCGCCAGAGCCGCGCGCGGGTCTGAAATCCGGTCACATTCCCAACAGCTTCAATCTGCCGTTCGGTGGCTTGCTGAGCGAAGGCCAGTTGAAATCCAAAGCAGAGATCGAAGCGGCTTTCAAAACTGCGGGAGTGGACCTTTCGCGCCCGATTGCCACCACCTGCGGATCAGGTGTCACGGCAACGATACTGGCAATAGCTTTGGAAGCCATCGGCCATCCTGTCACAGCGCTTTATGACGGATCTTGGTCCGAATGGGGCGGTCGTGACGATGTCGAGATAGCGACTGGGCCCTGATCAGGCTTTGGCTCGATCAACAAAACCCGCATGCCAACGGCTTTTGGGGCTATAACGCCCCAATCGACTGCGCAACGTCCCGCTGTGCAATTCGAACAAGTGGTTATCATGATCATAGAAATACAAAGAAGCCCCCTCGCCCTCGACGCGGGGGCGGCCGGGCAAGACATCCAGCCCTAGTTTTTTGACAGCTTCGCCGGCATTGACCAGTTCCGCATCATCGACGGCAAAAGCAATGTGGTTGTAACTGCGCCCGGTCAGCGCATCGCCTTTCATGATTGCAATCCAGATCCCGTCACTTTCGTCTTGCGGGTCACCATCGCCGATCAGAAAAAAGCGCTCCTCGGACAGCGAGAATGTATCCTTGCCGCTGTCATAAATCCGCTTTGCGCGCAGAACCTGGACAAGGACGGTTTCCATCCTGTCCAGATCTTCACAAACCAGCGTGATATGGCTCAGACCTTTGATCGCCATCGCACCTGTCTTTAGTGAAGGATTTGGCTCAGGAACAATTTGGTCCGCTCGTGTTGCGGATTTTTGAAAAACGCATCCGGCGTATTCATTTCGACAATCTGGCCCATATCCATGAAAATCACCCGATCGGCAACCTGACGGGCAAAGCCCATTTCATGGGTCACACAGATCATGGTCATGCCTTCTTCGGCCAGACTGACCATGGTGTCGAGAACCTCCTTGACCATTTCGGGATCAAGTGCGGACGTCGGCTCGTCGAACAGCATGATCTTGGGGGCCATGCAGAGTGAACGCGCAATCGCAACGCGCTGTTGCTGGCCGCCGGACAATTGACCCGGATATTTATGGGCCTGTTCGGGAATTTTGACACGGGTGAGATAGTGCATCGCCACTTCTTCGGCATCCTTTTTGGGCATTTTCTTGACCCAGATCGGTGCCAGCGTGCAGTTTTCCAGAATGGTCAGATGGGGAAACAGGTTGAAGTGCTGGAACACCATCCCCACTTCGCGCCGCACCTCGTCGATCCGTTTCACGTCATGGGTCAATTCGATACCATCGACGATGATCTGACCTTTTTGGTGCTCTTCCAGACGGTTGACGCAACGGATCATGGTCGACTTGCCCGAACCGGAGGGACCACACACGACCACGCGCTCACCCTTGCCGATGGTCAGGTTGATGTCGCGCAACACATGGAAATCGCCATACCATTTGTTCACATCCACCATACGGATGGCGGTATCGGTTTTCAGCGAGGCGGGCTTGAGAGCGGCTGATGAGGACATCGTAAATTTTCCTTACCGTTTGTCAGCTTTGGACAGGCGCTGTTCGATAGTGCGCGCGTAAGATGACATCGCAAAACAGAAGATGAAGTAGAAAATGGCGGCATAGACATAACCGGTCGGGCTGACGGTCGGTGCCGCCCAGATCGGATCGATACGCGCCGTCTCGATGGTGCGCAGGAAATCGAACAGGCCGACAATCACCACCAGCGTCGTATCCTTGAACAGGCCGATATAATTGCTGACGATGTTGGGGATGGTCACCTTCAAAGCCTGCGGGAGAATGATCAACCGCATCATCTGGCCATAGCTGAGGCCCAGTGCCATTGCGCCTTCATATTGGCCCTTCGGCAAAGCCTGCAAACCGGCACGCACCACTTCGGCCATATAGGCAGAAGCGAACAGGGCCACACCGACCAAGGCCCGCAATAATTTATCGGGTTCGAATTCGCGCGGCACGAACAGCGGCAACATCACGCTGGCCATGAACAACACGGTGATCAATGGCACACCACGCACGAATTCGATGAAGGCAACGCTGAACACCTGCGCCGCAGGCATGGTCGAGCGCCGCCCCAAAGCCAGCAGAATCCCCAGAGGCAGTGACACGACAATGCCAACCGCCGACACCACCAGTGTCACCAGCAGGCCACCCCACAGGTTGGTGGTCACAATCGGCAGACCAAGCGCAGGCGAACCGATCAGCAGGAAATAGGACACGACGGGCAGGATGACGAAGGCAAAGATCGCGCCCAGATCCCTGCGCGGCAGGGACAATTTCAGCATCCAGACAACCGCAATCGTCAGCAGGACGAAAAATACATCCACCCGCCAGCGCTCGGGGATAGGATAGGTGCCGTAATTGAAAAAGCTGAAACGGTCTTTGATAAACGCCCAGCAGGCCCCGACATCGGGATGCGCATCGTTGAAAATGCAAGCCTCACGGTCTTTGCCGGTCCACACGGCATCAAACCACAAGAAATCGAGAAAAGGCGGGACAACCCAAGCCAGAAACAGAAGGATCAAAATGGTGGCCGACGTATTGAATACGCCGCCGAACAAATGCTCGCGGGCCCAAGCCACAGGACCGACCAGATTGGATGGCGGCCGCGATGGCTCGATCACGTTGTGCTGGACAAAGGATTGATTGGCATTTGAAGACACTGTCTTGCTCATGGTGCCCCCGCTCATCGTTCAATCAGCGCAACGCGCCGATTGTACCAGTTCATCACGAAAGAGGTGGTCAGGCTGATCGACAGATAGACCAGCATGGTGATGCCCACCACTTCGATCGCCTGCCCTGTCTGGTTCAGCACCGTGCCGGTGAAGACATTAGCCAGATCGGGATAGCCGACGAAAACCGCCAGAGAGGAGTTTTTGGTGAGGTTGAGATATTGGCTGGTCAGTGGAGGAATGATCACGCGCATGGCCTGCGGGATCACAATCAGCTTGCTGGTGATATTGGGCTGAAGCCCCAGCGCGTAGGCGGCTTCGGTCTGCCCGTGCGACACCGCCATAATCCCGGCCCGCACCACTTCGGCAATATAGGCCGCGGTGTAAAGGACCAAACCGAACAACAAAGCCAGAAATTCAGGCTGGAACACCAAACCGCCGACGATATTGAAACGTCCGGCCTGCGGCACATCAAAGCCGAGTGGCTTGCCCGCAATCACAAAGGCCAATGCTGGTGCGATCACCAGCAAAAACAGCGAAATCCAGCCCACGGGCGCCAATTGTCCGGTCGCTTCCAGCCGCCGTTTTGCCCAGATACGAACGGCGATGGTCAATACAAGACCAAGCAAAAGGACAATACCGACCCAGCCCAGACCATCCTCGGGGATGGGTCGCGGCGTTGTCAGGCCACGATTGTTCAGAAAAATATTCATCGGCAGTTTGATGCTGTCGCGCATGCCGGGCAAAGCCTTCAAAACGGCGTTATACCAGAACAACAATTGCAACAGCAGCGGCATATTCCGCAAGATTTCGACATACCAACGGGCCACAAAGGCCACCAAGACGTTCTTGGACAGGCGGGCGACCCCGACGGCAAAGCCCAGAAGCGTGGCCAGCACAATCCCGATTGCCGCAACAAGCAGGGTATTGACCATGCCTACCCAAAACGCATCCCCATAGGTGCTGGTCGCTTCGGAATAATGCTGGATGCTGAAACTGATCGGAAAGCCGGAATTTGTATCCCAGAAGCCAAAGCCGGAGGCGATTTTCTGGCGTTTGAGATTTTCTGTGGCATTCGAGAAGGCCTCGTAAACCAGAAAACCGATCACACCCATCAAGACAGCTTGAAACGCATAACTGCGCCAGCGTGGATCACGCCACGGCGAGACCTTTGCAGGCTGGGAGCCCGGAGCATCTGACAATCTTGGATCAAGCATATTAGGACCAACCCTCTCGGGACCAACGATATTGAACGCGTGCACCCATGTTTGGCATCACCGCACCGGCAGCAGAAACACAATTCCGCGCCAAATGACCATCAAGTGAGAACAATGAGAAAAAAAGCACAACCAGTTGAAATATCGAAGATTTTACATCTAAAAAAAGCGCGACACCTCGAGGGTGTCGCGCTCTTGATCTGATTAGCGGATCGGCGGTGCGTATTGCAGGCCGCCCTTGTTCCACAAGGCATTCAGGCCACGGGCAATCTTGAGCGGCGAGCCTTCGCCGACGTTACGCTCGAAACTTTCGCCGTAATTGCCGATATGCTTGATGATCCGGTAAGCCCAATCATTGGTCAGGCCGAGGGATTCACCAAACTTGCCTTCGGTGCCGAGCAAACGCTTGATTTCCGGATTGTCGGACTTCAGCATCGCATCGACATTGGCCTGTGTAACACCGAGTTCTTCGGCGGTGATCAGGACGAACTGGGTCCATTTCACAACGTCGAGCCACTGGTCATCACCCTTGCGCACGGACGGGCCGAGCGGCTCTTTGGAGATGATTTCAGGCAGAACGACATGGTCATCCGGCTTGGCCAGACGCAGACGTTCGGAATAGAGGCCCGAAGCATCGGTGGTCAGCGCATCGCAACGACCGGCATCATAAGCCTTGGTGGTTTCGTCGTTGGTGGCAAAGGTCACCGACTTCAGTTCCAGCTTGTTGGCGCGGAAGAAGTCAGCAAGGTTGAGTTCGGTTGTGGTGCCCTGCTGAACGCAAACGGATGCGCCGCTGAGTTCCTTGGCCGAGGTCAGTTTCAGGCTCTTGCGAACCATGAAACCCTGACCGTCATAATAATTGATGCCCGCAAATTCGAGGCCCAGCGACGCTTCACGCGACAGGGTCCAAGTGGTGTTGCGCGACAGAACGTCGATTTCACCGGATTGCAGAGCGGTAAACCGATCCTTCGAGGTCAAAGGAACAACCTTTACCTTGTTGGGATCATTGAAGATTGCGGCGGCAAGCGCGCGGCACACATCGGAATCAAGCCCTCTCCAAACGCCCTGTGCATCTGGCAAAGCGAAACCGGCAAGGCCCTGACCATGACCGCAAACAACCTGACCCTTTGCTTTCACTGTATCCAGTGTCCCCGCAGACGCCATCGACGCTGTCATCAAAGCACCCGCAGCAAGCGCTGCAGTCGCGACCCATTTTTTCATATTCGTCTCCCCTATGTGAATAAACCCAAACGAGAAAGAGCCTGCTGGACCAGCCTGCCCCATCAACGCCTGAACTGTGTTCTATCTCATTAGAGATTGGTCTATAGGTCAAGCTCTATGAGCATTGCCGACACGCAAAAAACGCATTCCTGTCAAAATTTCATCCGATTTGTGAAAAATTTAATCCGTTTGCTTGACCTTTATCCATTCTATGCCCTCAAATCAGGCTTCGTTTTTGCAATAGATTCACAATGCCGTTCTCCAGTGCGTTCCTTGTGGATGAAACAGAGGTTTCCCATGTCGTCCCATCCTCCGAAATCCAATTCCCGTTCCATCCGCACAACCATGGCCCATGCTGGCCGCCATCCCGATGAGCAATTCGGCTTCGTCAACACCCCGATCTATCGTGGATCGACCGTGCTTTATCCATCGGTGGATGCTCTCTACAAGCGCGAGCAACGCTACACTTACGGCACCAAAGGCACACCGACTGCCGACTCGCTCAACGAGGCCTGGGCAGAAATATCGGGCGCCGCCGGATCGGTGGCCGTGCCTTCCGGTCTTGCCGCTGTCGCCTTGGCTTTGATGGCTGTGACCAAAGCGGGTGATCATGTCTTGATGACCGACAGTGTCTATCGCCCGACCCGTGTGTTTTGCGAGGATTTCCTGAAACGTTACGGCGTGGAAACCACCTATTTCGATCCGATGATCGGGGCCGGTATCGAAGCGCTGATCAAACCGAATACCACCGTCGTCTTCACCGAATCCCCCGGCTCGCAGAGCTTTGAGGTGCAGGATGTGCCAGCGATTGCCAAAGTGGCCCATCAACACGGCGCCAGCGTGATCATGGACAATACTTGGGCAACCCCGCTGTTCTTCCCGCCCCATGAAAAAGGGGTCGACATCGCGATCGAAGCCGGCACCAAATATCTCGGAGGCCATTCCGATTTGTTGCTCGGCATGGTGACGGCCAATGAGAGCCACTGGAAGCGGTTGCGTGACACCTATGACGTGATGGCGATTTGTGCGGGACCGGAAGATATGTTCCTGGCTCTCCGTGGCATGCGCTCGATGTTGTTGCGCCTGAAAGAGGCAGAGCGCCAGGGACTTGCAATGGCCCAATGGCTGAAGGCACGTCCGGAAGTGCATACGGTGCTTCATCCCGCATTTCCCGAATGTCCGGGCCATGCGGTCTGGAAAGAGCATTTCAGCGGATCATCGGGCCTGTTCTCGATCATTTTGAACCCCGTCTCCGACAAGGCCGTTGCCGCCATGCTTGACGGGCTGGAACTGTTCGGGATGGGCTATTCATGGGGTGGCTTCGAGAGCCTGATCGTGCCGTTCGATTGCGCAACCTATCGCACAGCCACGACATGGAAACCTGCAGGCCCTGCCCTGCGCCTGCAAATCGGCTTCGAGGATGTGGTGGATCTGCAAGCCGATCTGGCGGCAGGCTTTGCCCGGATGCACGCCACCAAAGGCTGATCAGGGCACCAGCCACACAGCTTCAACGTGTCCGTTGTCATCCCAGATGAAACGGGCACGTCTGTGGCCTCTAAAGCCCAGCCACAACCATTCCAGCGTGCTGATCTCAGTCACGACTGCACAGAAGTGGTCCTGTCCGGCGGCAATGGCCTCGTCATCCCCGGGCAGTGAAAATGCATCCGCTTGATGGATCTCATCACCGGGCGCGGGGGCTGTGCCATAGCACATCCGGCTCATGCGTTGCGAGGCGTCCCACGCCTGTGCGGAAAGCGCGTTGTTATGGTGTAAAACCGCATGACCCTCGCAACGGATTTGCAGTTTTATGGACGGATCATAAAAAGCAAAGCTCACACGCGGATCATGTCTGATCTGTTGGGCCTTGGGCGAGCGAATATCCGTATGGAAGCGCAAAAGGCGCTGACCATCGTCAAACTCCCGCAAAACTATGATGCGGGACACCGGCCTGCCATCCAGACCAAGCGACGAAAACACCGGTGTATGAAAGGCAGAACGCCGGTTCTGTGCACCGGAGCGCAACACATCGAACGCCGCAACGATCACCTGCGACAATTCCGCCAGATTGCCGATTGCGCCATCCTCGTCCATCACAACCTGCCGCGCTTACTGACCGTCGGAAGATTTGGGCTTGCGCATGATCAGGATGATATTGCGCACATAGATGGTGACCGCCAAAATCTGCCCCATGATGATGATCGGTTCGCGTTTCTGGAAGCCGTAAACCAGTGTCATGCCGCCGCCAACAATCGAAAAAATCCAGAAAGCAAACGGGATCACGCTCTTTCCGGCCCGCTCGGAGGCAACCCATTGCACGATGAAGCGGGCTGTAAACAGCAGTTGCGCAACAATGCCGAAAGCCAGCCAGAAATCGAACCGGACCACGAAAACATCATAGAAATAATCAACCAGCCCATGGGAAAAGGCGAGCATCAGACAATCTCCGTCACAACCGGAATTCTCTTGCGCCGCGAAATCAACCACGCCACCCCGATCAAATCCTTGATCCCGACCCAGAGCCTATCAAAAAAACCGTAATTGGATACACCGGTATAACGGGGACGGTCCGTCACATCGACATGGCTGACATGATAGCCTTCCCGCACAACCAGCGCCGGCATGAAGCGATGCAGGGCATCGAAATAGGGCAAAGCCAGATAGACATCCCGCATAATGGCTTTGAGACCACAGCCGGTATCGCGGGTTGAATCCTTTAAAACCCATGACCGCACGCGATTGGCGGTGCGCGATTGCCAGCGTTTGAAGCCGGTATCCTTGCGGCCGATCCGCTGGCCTGCCACCATGCCGATCTGGTCGTTGCTTTCGATCTGGGTCAGCATTTGCGGAATATAGGCCGGATTGTTCTGTCCGTCGCCATCCAGCGTGACGATGACACGGCCTTTTGAAATTCTGACCCCCGAACGCACCGCCGCACTTTGCCCGCACGAGCGCTCATGATGCAACACCCGCAACATGGGGACTGTCGCTTTCAACTCACGCAATCGTTGCAGGGTCTTGTCGGTCGAACCGTCATCGACATAAACGATCTCGAATGCGCCCACCGACGTGCAAGCCGCGACGATCTCGTTGATGAGAGGCTCGACATTCCCCTCCTCGTTGCGCACGGGAACCACCACGGACAGGCGCAAGGCATGGTCGGATGTTGTCATGGTTTGCTCGCCTCCGGCTTCTGGACAAGCGCATGATTATCACGCCGGACGAAAATGGACACTTCCAACCTTTTACCACCGTTAATATTGAACCCGCGCACCACCTCGACAGGGGTAACATCAAGCCCTGCCGCGATCCGCGCGGCCTCGAAATCCTTCATCTGGTTGGCGGTCACACCGGCAATCCGGCAACCCGGTTGCTGTAAAAAGGCCACCATGGCCACAGGCGGCAGGAATTGCAGATCCGTGCGTGTCAGGAAAACCAGACTGGGCTCTGAATAACCGAGCATTGCCAGATGCTTGTCGGCACAATCGGGCCGAGCCATGGCTTGCGCCAACCGGTCCGAAATGCGGATGGATTGCAACACCGGACTGCCCGCCATATAGACCGCCGCCGAGACAATCACCATGGATGCAAAAGCCAGCATACCCGTCTGGGCAATCAACCCCTTGGACAAAGCACGGGCGGCTTCGATAATCGGCCAGAGCGCCAGTAACAGGATCACCAGAGCCAGCACCGGCAGACCATCGCCCAACCACAAGGCACCGGCTGAAAGTCCCGCCAGCAACAGCACCACCGGCAAAACCAGACCCGCCATCGCCAGTTTGACGCCCCAGCCCGCGACGGAAATCATCCCGCGTTCGGCCGCAAGGCAAACCAGCAAAGCCATGGCCGGATAGAGCGGCAGGACATAATGCGGCAATTTGGTGGGCACCAGCTCCAGAATGATCCAGAACGGCACAATCCAGCCGAGCAAAAACACCACAATCGCTTCGCGTCTGGCCCGCCAGATAAAGGGGACCGAAAGACAGAACAACGGGGCCAGAGGCCAAGCCGTGCCGAAAAATACCAGCAGATAGGTGCCAGGCGGGCCACCATGGCGCTCTTGTGCGCCTGCCACTTTCGACATCATGTCCTGCCCGACCGAAGCCGAGAAAAACTCGCCGCCGCTTTTCATCATAATGGCAATGAACCACGGCAGAACCAGCACCAGGGTCAGGATCGGCCCCCAAACAGGGCTGATGGTTTTGAACCAGCCCAGATCACGTTGCGACAACCAGACAACGGCAAGGGCCAACGCGATCAGAATCGGCAAGATCGGCCCCTTGATCAGCAGGCTCAAGGCCAGCACCACCCAGAAGCACAACACCAATCCCAACGACACCGGATGGTCTTGTGCGCTGATCCGGTCACTGTGCCGCCAGATCTGGAAGGCGTGCAACATCACGGCAAAGGCCCAGACAATGGTGGCAGTCAGCATCGCATCGGTTTTGGCCAAACGCGCTTCCACACCCAGCAAAATGGTCGATCCGGTTAAAATCGCGGCCATAAAGGCGGCGCGGCGGCTCAAAAAGGCCAGACCTGCCACATAGGTGCCCAGCAAAGTCAGCAGTGCGCCCAGCAGTGACGGCAGACGATACAGCCAGATCTGGCTTTTGGCGTCGCTGATTCCCGCCCACTGTCCCAGTTCGACAGTGGCCACTTGCAACCAGTAAATCCCGACCGGCTTTTTGTGGCGCGCCTCGTCCTGAAAACGGATATCGACATAATCGCCGCTTTCCATCATCTGCTTGCTGGCTTGGGCAAAGCGCGGCTCGTCCCGATCCATCGGCTGAAGCGTGGCAATACCGGGGGCGAACATGACTGTTCCCATGACCAGCAACATCACCACGGCAAGCACATGGCTTTTTTCAGCCCATGCCAGCCATTGCGAGGTCCAACGCGAGGTGTGTTGTGTGGTGCCGTTCATGTGTTTCCGCCCGCCAATTCGTGCGCGTGCCCCTGAAGGGTGAATGAAGGATGCTTATGATCCAATCATTGCCGCGTTGCAATCGCACAATCGAAGCAAGACTCGCAAAGCAAGACTCGCAAAGCAAGCCACGCATAGCAATACACGGGAAACGGTGGCGACCCCTGAGAGATTCGAACTCCCGACCGACGGAGTAGAAATCCGTTGCTCTATCCAGCTGAGCTAAGGGGCCAAACCGAGCACCCGATCAATGGGTCCACTGACCGATGCGGGTATATTTGAAATTATCGGAATAGGAAACCGAACGCCGCGTTGCCTCTTTCGGCTCATCGACCACAAAGGCCAAACCATGGGCGCGGGCATAGGCCTCGGCCTCCTCGCGGCTGTCGAACCACAATTTGAGCTGTGTGAGGGTCTCGGACGACGAGGTCCAACCCATCAGCGGGTCAATGGCGCGTTGAGTTTCAGGAACGAATTCGAGCAACCAGCGATGCGTCTTGGCCGTGCCGGACTGCATGGCTGTGCGGGCTGGACGGGAGATGCGTGCTGTCATGTCGAAATGTCCTTCCCTGCTGTCCCTGACTGGAGGCTTGAGGGAGAGCCTAGCACAGGGAAAAACCTTATGTCACCCGCCGGCAGTCTTGAAAGACATCGGTTGCATGTGAAGGCCTTAACAATAAGACCTGATGAATATTTGGTCGGGGCAGTAGGATTTGAACCCACGACCCTCTGGTCCCAAACCAGATGCGCTACCAGACTGCGCTATACCCCGGAACCAAATAATCAATGCCGGATCATCTCCGACGAGTGATCCTCTACGCCCTTAGGGCCGCAGGATCAAGCCTCAGTTTCAATATTTCATACAAGAATCATGAAACTGTTGCTTGCACAATGGTTTTTGATCCTGCAAAAGCCTTGTCATGCTCCATATCAATGATGTGACTTATCGCCTCGGCGCCCGCTTGTTGTTCGATCACACCAGCGTCGCCCTTCCCCCCGATGGCCGGATTGGCTTTGTTGGCCGCAACGGAACCGGCAAAACAACGCTGTTCCGGATGATTCAAGGCGAATTGTCCGGCGAATCAGGCACCATCACCATCGGGCGCGGCATGCGAATCGGCGCGGTTGCCCAAGAGGCTCCTTCGGGCCCAGAAACCCTGCTCGAAGTCGTGCTGGCGGCCGCCACCGAGCGCGCCGCTTTGCTGGCCGAGGCCGAAACCGCCACTGATCCGGCGCGGATTGCCGAAATCCAGATCAGGCTGGTGGATATCGAGGCCCATGCCGCGCCTGCGCGTGCGGCCTCGGTCCTGCATGGATTGGGCTTTGACAGCGAAGCGCAAGCGCGGCCCTGCTCGTCCTTTTCGGGTGGCTGGCGGATGCGTGTCGCCTTGGCGGCCGTGCTGTTTGCCGAACCCGACCTGTTGTTGCTGGATGAGCCGACCAACTATCTCGATCTCGAAGGCACGCTGTGGCTGATGGAATATCTGGCGCGCTATCCGCATATGGCGCTGGTGATCAGCCATGACCGCGATCTGCTCAACCAGTCGGTCGACCATATTCTGCATCTCGACCAGGGCAAATTGAACCTCTATCGCGGCAGTTACGACAATTTCGAGAAGCAACGGGCTGAAAAACAGGCTTTGCAACTTAAATTGAAAAAGAAGCAGGAGGATGAACGCCGCCACCTGCAAGCCTTTGTCGACCGTTTCAAAGCCAAGGCCTCCAAAGCCAGACAGGCGCAATCGCGCGTCAAACGGCTCGAAAAAATGGCCCCCGTCGCCACCATCATCGATTCCGATGTCTTGCCTTTCGATATGCCCTCGCCAGAACGCCCCCTGGCACCTCCGATCATTGCCATGGATGATGTCTCGACCGGCTATGGTGACAAGGCCATTCTCAAACGGCTCAATCTGGTGATCGCCGATGATGACCGCATTGGCCTGTTGGGGTCCAACGGCAACGGCAAATCGACCTTTGCCAAGCTGATTGCCGGAAAGCTGACAGCCATGGGCGGCACGTTCCGCCGCTCCAGCAAGCTCAAGGTCGGCTATTTCGCCCAGCACCAGCTTGATGAATTATCCGAAGCCGCATCGCCCTTCCGCCATGTTGCCGACCGGATGCCCGATGGCACAGAGGCCAAAATCCGCGCCCGTTGCGCCCGTATGGGCTTTCCCGGGGCCAAGGCCGATACGCCGGTTGCCCGCCTGTCGGGCGGTGAAAAGGCCCGTCTGATGATGGGGCTGGCGGCGTTTGAAGGCCCGCATATGCTGATCCTCGATGAGCCGACCAACCATCTCGACATCGATTCACGTCTGGCGCTGATGGAAGCCATCAATGATTATGAAGGCGCGGTGATCCTGATTTCGCATGACCGCTTTCTGATCGAGGCCTGCGCCGACCGGCTCTGGCTGGTCAATAACGGCACTGTCGCGCCGTTTGACGGCGATCTCGAACTCTACCGGCAATTGGTGCTGGATGGTCCCGCCAAACCGCCCGCCCCCAAAAGCGAGCAAAAACTGGCGCAGGAAGCCGCACAAAAGGCCAAGGATGCCGCCCCCAGAAAGGTCGATCTGGCAGGTTTGCGCCGCAAGATCGATGCGGCCGCTGCCAAAATGGATAAATTCCAGACGCTGATCACCAAAATCGATCAGGCCCTTGCCGCCCCCGATGCCTTCAGCCGCGACCCATCCAAAGCCGCGACCCTGTCAGCCCAGCGCGGCGAAGTGCAACGCGCCCTCAATGCGGCGGAGGAAGAATGGTTGAGCCTGTCGGAACAGCTGGAAGCGGCGAGTTAAGCCTTCAATCCCGCCTTTACTGGGCGTTGCCACGCACCACTCGCACCATCTGGTTGTTGGCGAACAGGTAAACCGCTTTGCCGGTGGCTTCCATGTACAGAATGGTGGTTTCGCGTTTGGCGGTCGGGCTGGAGCCGCTTTGCACACTCAATGGCTCGCCCTTCAGCGCCACCAGCTCACATTCGCTGACCCCGACCAAAGCGGCATCGGTGTTGCGCGATTTCAGATTGGCCAGATCAATGCTCGGTGATCCCTTGCAACGGCCATCCTCGCCGACCACCGGACCGAACGGATTGGGATCGACGACCGGCAAAGGCTGGACCACCGGTTCAGGCGGTTTGGGTGTCGAGAAGCAACCTGCCAGCACTATGGCCAAAACAGAGAGTGCCAATCCGCGCAAAGAACATGAGAAAACCCGGCTAACCATTATGTTTGTGCTCATGTTTTTTATCCCACCCGCCTGTGTCGCTTTGTTGCCAATATGACAGATCCACCCCGAAGCCCATGGCCTGCTTCCATTGCAGTCTGGCATGGGCCAAAGCCGCCTCGTCATTGCCGTCAAACATGATCATGACACGGTCATAATCGGAAAGGTTATCGGGAAACGGTGCCTGATCCAGCAGAATCCGCATGCTCGCATGGTTGGGATTGGCCTGACTGGTGGCCAGCACCACCGGATCGGCCTCGATCGCCGGATCGCCCTCGCGGCCATGCGGCAGAAAACCATCCTCGCTATAGGTCCACAACAACTGGTCCAGCATCTCGATCCGCTCGGTTGAGGGGGACTGCACAACAATGCTCACATCCCGTTCCACCGCGATTTCAAGCAAGCGCGGCAGACTGACTTCCAACGGTTTGGATTGCAGATGATAGAACCAGATTTGGGTCATGGGAGTCTGTGCTGATCCTATTCGTGATAGTCGTGAACGAGACGATCCAGCAGACGCACGCCCCAGCCTGATCCCCAGCTCTGGTTGATATCGCTGTTGGGCGACGACATGCCGGTGCCCGCAATATCAAGATGCGCCCAAGGCACATCGCCGACAAACCGCCGCAGGAATTGCGCCGCCGTGATCGACCCGGCAAAACGGCCACCGGTGTTTTTCATATCGGCAAAGCGGCTGTCGATCATCTTGTCATAGGCCGGACCCAGCGGCATGCGCCAGACGGTTTCACCCGTGGCACGGCCCGAAGCCGTCAAACGGTCCGACAAGCCGTCATCGGTAGAAAACAGTCCGGCATTTTCCTGCCCCAAAGCCACAAGAATGGCTCCTGTCAGGGTCGCCAGATTGATCATGAAAGCAGGCTTGTAGTGATCGCGCACATAAGCGAGCAGATCGCACAGCACCAGACGGCCTTCGGCGTCAGTATTGATGATCTCGATGGTCTGGCCATCATAGGATTTGACAATATCGCCGGGGCGCTGGGCATTGCCGTCCGGCATGTTTTCAACCAGACCGATCACGCCGATGGCATCCACTTTGGCCTTGCGGGCCGCCAGTGCATGCATCAGGCCGACCACGCAAGCCGCCCCCGCCATATCGCCCTTCATATCTTCCATGCCCGCCGCCGGCTTGATGGAAATCCCGCCGGTATCGAACACCACGCCCTTGCCGATAAAGGCCAGAGGCTTGCTCTTTTTGCCCTTGGCGGATTTGTCGCCATGCCAGCGCATGATGACAACGCGGCTTTCCTGACGCGACCCCTGCCCGACCGCCAGCAAAGCGCGCATGCCGATTTTTCCGAGTTGCTTCTCGTCAAGGATTTGGACATCGACACCCAATTTGGACAATTCGGCCGCCTGTTTGGCAAAAGCGGTGGGGGTCAGGACGTTGGGTGGCTCGTTCACAAGATTGCGGGCGATTGTCACACCGCCGGCCACGGCCTCCGAATATTTATAGGCTTTTTTGGCTCCGACCGGATCATGCACGCCGATCATCACCTTGACTGTCGAAGGCTTGGCCGCATCGTCTTTCTTTTTGGTTTTGTACTGGTCGAAGTCGTAAGCACGCAGATGCATCCCCAGAGCGAGATCGGCGGCGGCCTGTGCATCAACCCGCCAATCCTCCGGCCCGTAAAACAGCACCATGGCCTGAGCCGACTTGCCCAGCTGGCCCGCAATCATGCCGCCGAAATTGACATAATTGGTCTCGTTGCGCTGTTTGGTGCCGCCGATACCGACCAGAACAGCCCGACTGGCTGACAAGCCGTCAGGGGCCGGCACAACCAGAACCTGCTTTTCCTTGCCGGTAAATTGCTCGGCCTCGATAGCACGCTTGAGGTGGCTTTCGGCCTTTTTACCGATCAACGAGGATAATTCACGCCCGAAGACAACGCCTTCGGCAATAAACATCACCAAAGTGCCGGTTTCGGCTACGGTTGGTTCGGCAAAAGTGATTTTGATTTCAGTCGACATGGTCAGGCTCCATCCCCGCTTGGCGGGCTCGTGCACAGTCACAGAGGATTGATTCCACCAACTAAGACTGGAATCACAATGCATCTTGGTTTAATGGCATTTGAGACGAGAGCAAGAGCAGAAGAAGCGCTACCCCAACATGACCCTTATCGAGCGCTATCTTTTCAAGAATGCCTTTGTCGCATGTTTTGTGACGTTGCTGGTGCTTGCAAGCGTGGTCTGGCTGTCGCAAGCGGTGCGTGAATTCGATCTGGTGGCCACCAAGGGCCAATCCTTGCTGATCTTTCTGACCGTTACCGGCCTGTCATTCCCCTCGCTGATTGCCATTATCGCGCCGGTCGCGCTGTTTATCGCCATTCTCTACACTTTGAACCGGCTCAACGGTGACAGCGAATTGATTGTCATGAGCGCGGCGGGACTGTCGCCCTGGCGTTTGCTGTTGCCCTTTGCCACACTCGCTTTGATCATGTCTTTGCTGGTGGCTTTTCTGACCATCTGGCTGATGCCGCAAAGTTTCATGGCTTTGCGGGATGTGATCACCAAAATCCGTGCCGATGTGGTCTCCAATATCGTCCGCGAGGGACAATTCACCCCGCTCGACAAGGATATTATTTTCCACTTCCGCGAAAAATCTGGTCCGGCCTTGTTGGGCATCTTCATTCAGGACCGGCGTGACCCCGAACGGACCGCTGTCTATATTGCCGAACGCGGCCAAACCATCGAAGTCGAGGGGCAATCCTATCTCTTGCTTGAAAAGGGCAGTGTCCAACGCGAAATCCGCAACAATCCGACACCCCAGATCGTCACTTTCCAGCGTTATGCCTTCGATCTGAGCCAATTCGGCAGTGAAGTCACCTCGGTCTATGCCAAACCGCGCGAGCGCACGACGTGGCAACTGATCCTGCCACCCGATGACGAGACCCTGACACCGGCCCAGCGGGGCCGTATCAGGGCCGAACTGCATGACCGCTTTACCGCGCCGCTCTACGCATTTGCCTTCGGCCTCATAGGTTTTGCCGCTTTGGGGGTGGCACGGACCACGCGCCAAGGACGCGGTGTGGCCATGGGGCTGGCGGTTATTGCGGTGGTCGGCCTGCGTATTCTCGGCTTTGCCTTGTCCAGCCTGACAATCCGCTTCACATGGGTGGTTCCTCTGGCCTATCTGACACCCTTATTGGCGATTGCAGTGTCGATGTTTATCGGCTTTGGCGGCACATCGGTCTTTGCCCGCCGCCAAAAGATGCGCAAAGCGGCGCAAATGGCGGGAGGCATGTCCGCATGATCTTTGCCTCTCCGACCCTGTCACGCTATCTGGCATTACGCTTTGCCCGTGCCATGCTGATGGTGTTTCTGACGGTGTTTGCGCTGATTTATACGCTTGATTTTGTTGAACTGATCCGCCGCACATCGGATGTTCCTGCGGCAACCAGTCTGGTGGTGGCCCGCCTGTCGCTGTTCAGAACCCCTGCGATTGCCGAACAGGTTTTTCCGTTTGCCGTTCTGTTCGGGGCCATGCTGACACTGCTGGACCTGTCGCGCAAACTCGAATTGGTGATCGCGCGCGCTTCCGGCCTGTCGGCGTGGCAATTCCTGTTTGCGCCTTTGCTGGTGGCTGTCGGGTTCGGTGTGTTGATTGTGACAGTTTACAACCCAATTTCCGCCTCGATGAAAGAAAAAGCCACGACGATGGAAACCGCCTTATTGGGGCGCAATCGCGGACCTTTGACCGATGACATCTGGATCCGCCAGAAGAGTGTAGACGGACAGGCGATCATCCGTGTCGGTTCGATGGATGCCGCCTTGGGGCGGGTCAGCGCGATCACTGTTTTCAGCTTCGATGACCAGAGCGTTTTCCAGCAACGGGTCGAAGGCAAGAGCGCTTTTTTAAAAGATGGTTACTGGCGCATTTCCGGTGCACGGGTGACCATTCCGGGCAATGAGCCAGAGGATCACGAGGAATTTCTGGTGGCCTCCAATTTGACCCACCAGCAATTGCGACAGTCCTATGCCTCGGCTGATAGCGTGCCCTTCTGGTCCCTGCCCGCCCATATCGAGCGCACCGAGGTCGCGGGACTGGATGCAACGCGATATCGTCAACAATTCAATACACTTATGGCCCGTCCCTTCCTGTTTGCGGCCATGGTTTTGATTGCCGCAGCAGTGTCCTTACGCTTCTTCCGCTTCGGCGGTGTGGCGCGCATGGTGCTGGCCGGTGTCGCTTCGGGCTTCATTCTGTATATATCGACCAAGCTGATCGAGGATTTGGGAGCTGCCGGGATCTTGTCCACAGTTGCCGCGGCTTGGTCACCCTCGATTATCGGCGGATTGTTGGGCAGTCTGGCGTTATTATATCAAGAGGATGGTTGATATCGTCCCGTCATCGTTTAATGATGGGTCTGTCGTGTTTTAGGAAATACCTATGGGGTTTTTGCCTCGCATCAGTCGGCTGGTTCTTTTGTCTGCTCTCCTGCATCTGGCGGGAGGTTTTGCCGTGTCCGCGCAAACCCTGACCGACAAATTCAGCTCCAAAAGTGTTGCCAAGGAAGAAGACCGTTTGTTGGTCGAAGCCCAAACCCTTGTTTATGACAAGGACAAAGGCACGGTTTCGGCTGTCGGCGATGCCCAGCTTTACTATCAGGGCAAGGTGCTTGAGGCTGACAAGGTCATTTATGACCAGAAAACCAAACGTGTTCAGGCCATCGGCCATGTCCGGATGCGCGAACCGACCGGCGAGATCGCCTATGGCGACAAGATGGAACTGACCGACGATTTCAAGGACGGTTTCATCCAGTCCCTTCGCATTTTGCGGACTGACCAATCCCGCTTCGCCGCTCCCCATGCCGAGCGCATCGACGGTGATGCAACCGTCTTTGAAAAAGGCACCTATACGGCCTGTGAACCTTGCAAGGACGCGCCCGAAAAGCCTCCCCTCTGGCAGGTGCGCGCCACCAAGATCATCCACAAAAACGCTGAACAGATGATCTATTACGAGAATGCCGTGATCGAATTCGGCGGTTTTCCGGTGTTCTGGATGCCTTATGCCTCAGCCCCCGATCCGACAGTGAAACGCAAGACAGGCTTCCTGCCTCCCCATTATATTGCCAATACCGCGCTGGGGACCGGCATCAGCCTGCCTTTCTTCTGGAATTTGGCGCCCGATTACGAGTTGCGCCTGACACCGACCTTGCTGTCACGCCAGGGCGTCCTGATGCAGGCGGAATGGAAGCAACGCCTCGAAAACGGGATCTACAATGTCCGTGTCAGCGGCATCAAGCAGAACGATCCTTCGGCATTTTCACCGGCTCCCTTGGGTGCGGGCGGACGCGATATGCGCGGATCGATCGAGTCGACAGGTCTGTTCTTCATCAACGAACAATGGAAGACGGGTTGGGATGTCAACCTGCTGTCTGACCGCTGGTTCTTGAAAAACTACAAGATGAAAAGCGAAAGCCTGACCTCTTTCATCAATTCATCTCTGCAAACGTCGACATCGACAGCCTATCTCACCGGACAGGGCGACCGTAGCCTGTTCGATATGCGCGGTTATTATTTCAAGACGCTGACCTCGACCAATGACGTGCAAAAGAGCCAGCCCGTTATCGCGCCTGTGATTGACTATGACCGCCGGTTTGAAACGCCGTCCGTCCTGGGTGGTGAAACCCGCCTGACGGCCAATTTTACCAGTTCCAGCCGTGAAGAAGCCGATTACCGGAGCCTTTACCGCACCGGTCTCTTGTTCGGTGACTATCAGGGCATAGGCCATTCGACCTGCCTGCCCGGCCAATACAACCGTAACGATTGTATCTTGCGCGGTGTGGCCGGCCATTATGACCGTGCAACCATGGAAGTGGCCTGGCGCAAAACCTTCATCGATCCTCTGGGCCAATCATGGACCCCGTTCGGATCCTTGCGCAGTGATGCCACCTTCCTGTCGCTCAATGAGAGCGGCACCTATAACAGCTACCAGAGCAATTTCATCGGTTCGAGCAACGAGGCGACCGTGCGTCCGATGGCGGCCGCCGGTGTCACCTATCGCTTCCCCTTCGTTGCCCATCAATGGGGCATGACGCATGTGGTCGAACCGATCGGCCAGATCATCACGCGTCCGGGCGAAATCAACATCAACCGCATCCCCAATGAAGATGCGCAAAGTCTTGTGTTTGATGACACGACCCTGTTCGAGGTCAATAAATTCTCGGGTTACGACCGTGTCGAAGGTGGTACCCGTGCCAATATCGGTGCCAAATACAGCATCACGGCTGATGGCGGCGCTTCGGCCAATGTCCTGTTCGGCCAATCTTACCATCTGTCCGGCACTAATTCCTTTGCCAATGGCGGCGCCGCGATTGTCGGTCCGCAATCGGGGCTGGATACATCCCATTCCGATTATGTCGGCCGGATCCAGCTGGTCCCCTCTGCCAATTACAGCTTCACCAGCAAGGCACGCTTTGATGAAGTCAGCGGCGCTATGAAACGGCTGGAACTTCAAGGGGTGGCCATTGTGGGCCGTTTCTCGACCAATGTGACGTTCGGCCGCTATGCCGCCCAACCCTTGATCGGCTATTCCTATCGGCGCGAAGGGGTTCTGGCCTCCACGCGCTACGCGATTGACGACAATTACTACGTCTTCGGCGGCACGGCTCTGGACATGGCCCGCAAGGAGGCTGAATTGTCCTTGTTGGGCTATAGCAACCGCACAACCAATCTTCCGGTCGTCTCCGGTGTGTTTGGCGGTCTTGGCTACAAAGACGAATGTGCCGTGTTCGAGGTGAGTTATTCCGAGGCGATGGGCGGAGCTGTTTACGGCACAACCCAGCGCAACCGCACTTTGCTGTTGCGGATCGAGTTGAAAACCTTGGGCGCGACCCGCTTCAGCCAGAGCTCGACACCGGTTCAGCAATAAGCCTTCGGCACGTGGCCCTTCCCGCTCTGTCCGGACTTCACGCCTGTTTGATATGTCGGAGGGATTGATGGTTCCGCCTTTGCTTGTATCGAGCGGTGATCCGGCCGGGATCGGTCCCGATGTTATTCTGGCCGCCTATCACCTGCGTCACCAGCACGATCTGCCCGCCTTTCTGGTGTTGGGAGACCCAGCCGTATTGGCCGACAGGATGCAATCGCTCGGTCTCGATTTTCCTTTGCTCGCCAGCACACCGGAGCAAGCGACAGAAGATTTTGCTCAAGGTCTTCCTGTCTGGCCCGTGCCTGTCAAAGCTCAAGTCCGGGCCGGCAAGCCCGATCCCGCCAATGCGCATGCCATTATCGAAGCCATCCGCTTGGGCGTTCAAACAATTCATCAGGGGCGTGGCGCGGCGATTGTGACAGCACCGATTGCCAAATCGGTTTTGCAGTCGGCTGGCTTCAACCATCCAGGCCATACCGAATATCTCGCCGAACTGGCCCATACCTATTGGGGCCGTCGGGTGCATCCGGTGATGATGATCTGGTCACCGGTGCTGGCGGTGGTGCCTTTGACCATCCATATCCCGCTGAAATCTGTTTCTGACATGATGACAGCGGACTTGCTGACCACCTGTGTCGAGATCATCGATCGGGATTGGCAACAATGGTTCGGTTCGTCACGCCCGCGACTGGTCCTGTCGGGTCTCAATCCGCATGCGGGTGAGGACGGACGTATCGGCACCGAAGAGCGTGATATTCTGATACCCGCCGTCAAGGCCTTGCAGGCCCGTGGCTTTGATATCAAAGGGCCGCTTTCTGCCGATACACTGTTTCACGAACGCGCCCGTGCGGGCTATGACATAGCCCTGTGTCCAAGCCATGATCAGGCGCTGATACCGGTCAAAACCCTCGCCTTTGATGACGGCGTCAATGTCACCTTGGGCCTGCCCTTCATCCGCACCTCGCCCGATCACGGCACGGCCTTCGATATTGCAGGACAGAGCCAAAACGGACACAGTCTTGCCAAGCCCGACAGCATGATTGCGGCACTCAAACTGGCGCGCACCATGGTTGCACGCCACGGATGCCCGTCATGATGGCCGCAGACGGATTGCCCCCTTTACGCGATGTGATTGCCAGACATGATCTGGCGGCCAAAAAATCGCTGGGTCAAAATTTCCTGCTCGATCTGAACCTGACCGGACGCATCGCACGTGCCGCAGGCGATCTGTCGCAGGCCACCATCATCGAAATCGGTCCGGGTCCGGGCGGTCTGACCCGCGCCTTGCTGGCCAATGGGGCCAAAAAGGTCATCGCCGTCGAGCGTGACGAACGGTGCCTGCCCGCTTTGGCGGAAATTGCCGCGCATTATCCGGACCGGTTACAGGTTATCGCCGGTGATGCGATGTCGGTCCCGCTCACCGATTATCTGATACCCGGCGAGCCGTGCCGGATCGTGGCCAATCTGCCCTATAATATCGGCACGGCTTTGCTGATCGGCTGGCTTGAAACCATGCCGTGGCCGCCGTTTTTCGAGAGCCTGACGCTGATGTTCCAGCGCGAAGTGGCCGAACGCATTGTCGCCACACCCGAACAACAGAAAGATTATGGCCGCCTCGCCGTTATTTCTAACTGGCGGTGCGAAACCAGAATCCTGTTTGATGTCTCCCCCAGCGCCTTTACGCCGCCCCCAAAAGTCACCTCATCGGTGGTCCAACTGGTCCCCCGCCCGCATCCAGAGCCGTGCAATATGCAGACGCTCTCACGCGTCACGGCGGCGGCCTTCGGACAACGCCGCAAAATGCTCCGTCAAAGTCTGAAGGGGTTGACCGCCCACCCGCTGGAACTGCTGGCCACCGTCGGGATCGAACCGACCTTGCGGGCCGAAACCGTCCCTGTCGAAGGCTTTGTCGCGCTGGCACAGGCTTTTGATGCCCTCCGGCAAGACTAACGCCTCACAGGTTATAAAGCGGCGGCGAGACTGTCGATAAAGCTCTGCAGACCCAATTGGCGGTCGCGGCGCAGGCGTTCGGCCACCAGAATGGCTTTCAGCCGCGAAAATGTGCGGTTGAGATCGTCATTGACCAGCACATAATCATAATCGCGCCAGCGGTCGATCTCGCCTTTGGCGGCCGCCAGACGCTGGTTGATCACCTCTTCGCTATCCTCGGCGCGACGGTGCAGTCGTTGGCGCAATTCGGGGATCGAGGGGGGCAGAATGAAGATGCTGACCACATCATCGGGCGCATTGGAGCGCACCTGTTGTGCGCCCTGATAATCGATATCGAACAGAATATCCTTGCCCTGCATCAAGGAGGCTTCGATCGGTTTTTTGGGGGATCCGTAGAAATTGCCGTGGACCTCGGCCCATTCGAGCAATTCACCCCGATCCCGCAAGGCCAGAAACTCGGCCTGCTGGATAAAATGGTAATGCACACCCTCGACCTCGCTCGGCCTGCGCGAGCGCGTGGTGACCGATATGGACAGGGTCAGGCTCGGCTCTTCTTCACGCAACAGACGGGTCAGAGTGGTTTTTCCGGCTCCCGATGGCGAGGACAGCACCAGCATCAAGCCGCGACGGCCAATCACATTGTTTTCGAGTGTGGCCGTTTCGATGCTCATTGTGCCCTCGTCTAATCGTATCAGATGTCGATGCCCGACACAGCGGGAATGGTCAATTCAGTTTTGGAATGGTCTTGGAGGTTGTCAGATCAAAATTCTGATCCGTCGACGGTGCGGCCCCCGCAGAACCGTCACGCAAACCAGCAGGCGGAACCGGTGGCAGTGGAACCTGTGCAGGCATAACAAAGCCGGATGAGGGCTCAGGCACCACTGCGGCAGGTGCGGAGGCGGCAGGGGCAGGTGCGGATGCGGATGCGGATGCGGCAGATGCCGATGCAACAGGAACTGGTGCAACAGGAGCAGGTGATGCGGCAGGAGTTGTTGCGGCAGGACTTGAAGGAGCAGGCGTGATCGTCACTCCTGAGGTGGCAGGCGCGGCAGTGGCCACAGGTGCGGAGGGTTTGGCAACACCCGATGCGGGCGGCGTGGTCACGGTCACAGAGGGTGATTGCGCAACAGGCGGGGGAATATCCTTGCGCTCGTTCTCGATCTGCCGCCAACGCGACACATTGCGCAGGTGCTGTTCATAGGTTTCGGCAAACACATGCCCGCCGGTGCCATCGGCCACGAAATACAATTCCTTGGTCTGCGATGGGTTGATCACGGCTTCCAGCGCGGCCCGTCCGGGATTGCCGATCGGTGCGGGAGGCAATGCAGGGATCACATAGGTGTTGTAGGGCGTTTGCGAGTCAATATCACTGCGGGTCAGCGAACGACCCAGACTGCCTTTGCCGCCCACCAGACCATAAATGATGGTGGGATCGGATTGCAGGCGCATTTTTTTGTCGAGGCGGTTCAGAAATACACGCGCGACACGCGAGCGCTCATCCGCCTTGCCGGTTTCTTTCTCGACAATGGAGGCCAGCACCACCATTTCAGCCGGCGACTGGATCGGCAGGCCCGCCACGCGGCGCGCCCATAATTCCTTCACCAATCTGGCCTGATCCTGCATCATCCGGTCGAGCAATTGCTGGCGGCTCATGCCCCGCGAGAATTTATAGGTTTCGGGCAGCAAACTGCCTTCGGGTGGCACGTTGGTGATCTCACCCGTCAAATAGTCGTTCTCTTTGAGATGATCGACAATCTGCTGGCTGGTCAGCCCTTCCTTGATCAGGATCGATTGCAGGATTGCCTTGCCCTCGGTGAGGGTTCCGATGACATCCTCAAGGCTGGCTTTCTGTTTGAACATATATTCGCCGGCCTTGATTTTGGCCGACACGCCATTCATGTAGATTGCCGCCATCAACAGGATCGGACGGTCAACCACTCCATCCTGCACCAATTGTTCGACCACATCGGACAAACCGCCCTTGATCATCACAACTTTGTCGGTCGGAAGCGGGCCTTCGCTGATATATTGTTCGTGAATCATATAGCCGCCACCCACCAGCAGGGCTACCGATACACCCATCACCAACGCAAGACGGGTCAGATAGGCCAGTATCGACAGCACGGTGCCGCTGGATTGCATGCTGGGTTCTGGTACGGAAACAGGTTTGAGGGCCGCAGACGGGCTTTTAGGCACAAGACGGCCGATCAGGCTGCGTTTTGCGGCTGAAAACCGATCTCCTTCAGATCTATCTGGCGGCATACCGGGGTACTTCCTTCTGGTGACTCATACCCGCCATCAGGCGCAACCACAACAGCATCACGGTGTGATGCCACTCGAAGTCCGAACACCAACATGACCAGACCGGAGCCTTAAAAGCCAATCATGGCAAAGCCATGGCAGACAATTATTGTTGGAACCGTTTGAACACCAAAGAGGCATTGGTGCCGCCAAAACCGAACGAGTTCGACAAGGCAACATCAATCTTGCGCTTTTGCGCCTTGTGGGGAACCAGATCAATGCGGGTTTCCACAGAAGGATGATCCAGATTCAATGTGGGCGGAACAACACCGTCGCGAATCGCCAGAATCGAGAAGATCGCCTCGATCGCCCCCGCCGCCCCCAACAAATGGCCGGTTGCCGATTTGGTCGAAGACATCGCAATCCCTGCCGCGGCATCACCAACCAGACGTTCAACCGCCCGCAATTCGATTTCGTCGCCTAAAGGTGTCGAAGTGCCATGGGCATTGATATAATCGAGATTGGACGGGGCAAGACCGGCGCGTTTCAAGGCCGCTGTCATGCAACGGAATGCACCATCGCCGTCTTCGGCAGGCGACGTGATGTGATAAGCGTCACCCGACATGCCGTAACCGACCACTTCGGCATAGATTTTTGCACCACGGGCCTGTGCGTGTTCGAGGCTTTCAAGCACAACCACGCCGGAGCCCTCGCCCATCACGAAACCGTCACGGTCGCGGTCATAGGGACGCGAGGCGCGCTGGGGATCGTCATTGAAATTGGTCGACAGGGCCTTGCAGGCCGCAAAACCGGCCATAGACAGGCGGTTGATCGGTGATTCAGCTCCACCGGCCACCATCACCTCGGCATCACCGAGGGCAACAAGGCGTGCCGCATCGCCAATGGCATGCGCGCCGGTCGAACAGGCCGTCACGACAGCATGATTGGGCCCTTTGAGGCCGAATTCAATCGAGACATAGCCGGAAGCCATATTGATGATACGGCCGGGAATGAAGAAGGGCGAAACACGACGCGGCCCCTTTTCAATCAGGGTCACGGAGGCTTCATAAATGCCACCGATACCGCCAATCCCAGAGCCGATCATCACACCGGTTCTGGTCTGGTCTTCATAGCTTTGTGGATGCCAATTCGCATCATCGAGAGCCTGACGGGCGGCCGCCATGCCATAAATGATGAAATCATCAACTTTGCGTTGATCTTTGGGATCCATCCACTGATCGGCATTGAACAGGCCATCAGCAGAATCGCCAGCCGGAAGCTGGAATGCCACACGGGCAGGCAGATCCGAAACATCGAAACGGTCAATCGGAACCGCTCCGCTCTGTCCCGCAATCAACCGCTCCCAAGTGGGATCTACCCCGCAACCAAGCGGAGTAACCATTCCCAATCCAGTCACGACGACTCGCCGCATGGTGCCCTGCCCCGATGCCATCAGAGAAAAGCCTTAGCCGGCCTTTTTCTCAAGGAAGGACACTGCATCGCCAACCGTACGGATGGTTTCTGCGGCATCATCAGGAATTTCAACCGAGAACTCTTCTTCGAAAGCCATCACCAGCTCAACGGT
>CANGOE010000019.1 GCA_947455455.1 Hyphomicrobiales bacterium | reverse complement strand
TCATGAAGTTCAAGGATAACGGCCTGCTCTATCGCGGCTCCAAGCCCGTGATGTGGTCGGTGGTGGAAAAAACCGCTCTGGCCGAAGCCGAGATCGAATATCACGACCACCAGAGCGACATGGTCTGGGTGAAGTTTCCGGTGACCAAGGGATTGTCCGGTGCCGTCCATGTGGTGATCTGGACCACAACCCCGTGGACCCTGCCGGGCAACCGGGCCATTTCCTACCATCACAAGATTGCCTATGGCCTCTATGAGGTGACTGGCAACGAGCGCGATTACGGCCCTGCGCTGGGTGAAGTCTATCTGCTGGCCAAAAATCTGGCCGAGACGGTGGCCCAATCCGCCAAGATCACGCTGGCTTTCAAGGCCGATGTATCAGCCGCAGAAATGGGGCAGATCGAATGTGCCCATCCTCTGGCCGCAATGGGCTATGATTTCATCGTGCCGATGCTGGATGGTGACCATGTCACCGATGATGCGGGCACGGGCTTTGTCCATACCGCCCCCGGTCATGGCCGCGAGGATTTCGAGATCTGGATGTCCAATGGCCGCCAATTGTCCGAGCGCGGGATCAACACCGCCATTCCCTTCACCATCGATGATGACAGCGCCTATACCGACCAAGCCCCCGGTTTCGGCGGCAAGCGGGTGATCAATGACAAGGGCGAAAAGGGCGATGCCAACGAGGCGGTGATCAAGGCGCTGATCGAAGCCGGCAATCTGGTGGCGCGCGGGCGGTTGAAGCATCAATATCCACATTCGTGGCGGTCGAAAAAGCCGGTGATCTTCCGCAACACGCCGCAATGGTTCATTGCGATGGACAAGCCTTTCGCGCTGGGCGACTCGTTGCGTCACGTGGCGTTCGAGGCCATCGGCAAGACCGAATGGGTACCCTCCACCGGCGAGAACCGTATTCGCGGCATGATCGAGAACAAGCCCGATTGGGTGATGTCGCGCCAGCGCGCCTGGGGCGTGCCGATCACGGTGTTCGTGCATCACGAGAGCAAAGAGATGCTCAATGATCCGCGCGTCGATGCCGCCATTGCCGAGGCTTTCGAGAGCGAGGGCGGTGATGCATGGTTCAAGGACGGCGCGAAGGAACGCTTTCTTACCGCGTTCGGCCACAAGGCCGACGACTATGACATGGTGATGGATGTGCTCGATGTCTGGTTTGATTCCGGCTCGACCCATACCTATACGCTCGAAGACCCGAAGAACTTTCCCGGTCTGGCTGGCACGCTCCGCAAGGTCGATGGCGGCCGCGATACGGTGATGTATCTGGAAGGCTCCGACCAGCATCGCGGCTGGTTCCAGTCCTCCCTGCTCGAGAGTTGCGGCACGCGCGGCCGTGCGCCCTTCGATGTGGTGCTGACCCATGGCTTCGTGCTCGACGAAAAGGGACAGAAAATGTCCAAATCGCTCGGCAATGTCACAGCACCCCAAGATGTTATCAAGGATGCAGGCGCCGATATTCTGCGCCTGTGGGTGGCGGCTTCCGACTATTCGGATGATCTGCGGATCGGCAAGGAAATCCTGAAAACCTTTGTCGAAACCTACCGCAAATTGCGCAATACCATGCGCTGGATGCTGGGTTCGCTGGCCCATTACGATCCCGCCCACAGCGTCGATATCAGCCAGATGGGCGAAATCGAACGGTTGATGCTGCACCGTCTGGCAGAGCTGGAACCGGTGATCCGGCAGGCCTATGCCGATTATGATTACCGCAAGGTGATCTCGGAACTGTCCTTGTTCATGAACACCGATTTGTCGGCCTTCTATTTCGATATCCGCAAGGACACGCTGTATTGCGATGCACCGTCGAGCGTGACGCGGCGGGCCTCGCTGGAATGTATCGAGCAGATTTTCCGTGCGGTCACGCTGTGGCTGGCTCCCATTCTGGTGTTTACCTGCGAGGAAGCGTGGCTGGCCCGTTATCCCGATGCCGAATCCGTGCATCTGGAAGGCTTCCCCACCATTCCTGCGGCGTGGCTTGACGAGGCGCTGGACCAGAAATGGGCCAAAATCCGCAAGGTCCGGCGGGTGGTGACCGGCGCGCTGGAAATCGAGCGGGCGGCCAAACATATCGGTTCCTCGCTGGAATCCGCTCCCGTGGTCTATTTGCAGGATCCCGATCTGGCGGCTCTGCTGGCCAGCGTGGATTTCGCCGATGTCTGCATCACCTCCGATCTGGTTCTCCAGACAGGCGAGGGGCCCGAAGGCGCGTTCCGGCTTGAGGATGTGGCCGGTGTGGCGGTGGTGCACCAGATGGCGGCAGGGCAGAAATGTGCGCGTTCGTGGCGGTTCTCGACCGAAATCGGCGCCGATCCCGATTATCCCGATGTGACCCCGCGCGATGCGGCGGCCTTGCGGGAATGGGATGCGCTGGCGGCCCGGCAATAAGGCGCAGGATGATGACCGAGCCGAACCGTTATTCTCCGGCCCGGCTTGGTGCCTTTGTCGGACTGGTCACGCTGGTGCTTGACCAGTTGACCAAGCTCGTTCTGCTCCATTGGGTCGATATCGAACATACGCAACCGATTGTGGTCAACGAGGTGTTTGATCTGGTTCTGGTCTGGAACCGGGGTATTTCCTACGGATTGTTCCAGCAGGAAAGTGCGGTCGGGCGGTATATTCTGCTGGCGGTGTCGATTGCCGCCACCATCGCCTTGCTGGTATGGATGCTCTACACCGATGACAAATGGCTGGGGCTGGGGCTGGGGCTTCTGGCGGGCGGGGCGATCGGCAATGCCATTGACCGGGCGGCCTATGGGGCGGTGGTCGACTTCGTCCATCTGCACTGGCAGGGCTGGTCATGGTACGTTTTTAACCTTGCTGATGCGGCCATCGTTGCGGGGGTTGGCATCCTGCTGTATGACTCTCTTGTCACCCAGCGGGCGCAACCGCCGTCTGACCCGAATGAACGGGCTTGAATAAAGCCATCATGATGCCATTTTTGGGGTGCAAGCAGGTGTTTGCCTCCATGGGAGACCGAATATGCGGCTCAAAGACCGGTTAATGATGCCAAACAAGATCAATGCCACACTCCGGATGGTTGTTGTGATGCTGGCAGGCTTCGGCGTGTCGGGCATGGCCATGTCAGGATCTGCGCAGGCACAAAATCCGATCATCGATCTGGGTAAAACCATTTTGGGCATCGAGGATGAAAAGCCCGAACTGGATTACCGTCCGCGTCCGCCTCTGGTGATCCCGCCAAAAATGGAACTGCCCAAGCCGATCGACAAAACCGTCGCCAAGTCGCCGCAATGGCCCAATGATCCCGATGTCGCCGCCCAGCGCGCCGCGGCCGAGGCCCGCAGAAAGCCTGTCGAAAAAACCATTGATGGCCGCCCTCTGACCATCGAGGAAATGCGCGCCGGCCGTGTTGCCGGTGCCGGTGTGCCCAATGCGCCTGCCGAACCGGTCGCACCCAAGAATATGTCAGCCTGGATTCCGCCATCCGAAATGAAGATGATCGAAGAAAAGCTCAAGCTGACCAAGGCCGCCGAATTGGGGCTGGGCCAGGAGCCGCCACGGCAATGGTTGACCGATCCGCCCAAGGGCTATCGCAAGCCTGTCGAAGGTGTGGCCGTGACCAAGCCGAAAATGGGCCCGCAGATCAGGGACGAGCGTGAAGAAAACAGCCCGCTGGCTGTGTTCCGCAAGCCCAAACAGAATGACGACGATTGATCCCCTCAACCAGTGGAGCAATGCTCCAAGGGGTTAGATGGTGATTTTCCGACAAACACTCGACCATGATCGTATGATCATGGTCGATTTTGTTTGTGGGCCTCTATAATCTGGAATCATGAATTGGCAGGGATTCGCCGGTTTGTCTGACCGCACATCCTGCCGCGACAGTTACAACGAGGATTGAAGATCGATGCCCCATTCTTCCGCTACGCCCTCCTCTGACAGGTCCTCGCTGGTGCCCGGTGTCAAGATTGCCCATCACAGGCTGGCCAATGGCATGGAAGTGGTGGTGATCCCCGATCACCGCACGCCGGTCGTGACGCATATGGTGTGGTATCGCAACGGCTCGGCGGATGATCCTGTCGGCCAGTCGGGTATTGCGCATTTTCTCGAACATCTGATGTTCAAAGGCACAGCCAAACATCCGCAGGGCGAGTTCTCCGATGTCGTGACCGAATTGGGTGGCGAGGAAAACGCCTTCACCTCGATGGATTACACAGCCTATTACCAGCGCGTTGCGCGTGAGCATCTCGGGACCATGATGGCCATGGAGTCCGACCGCATGAAGGGGCTGGTGCTGACCGACGATGTCGTGATCCCGGAACGCGATGTGGTGATGGAAGAACGCCGGATGCGCACCGAAACCGATCCCGGCGCGCAACTGTCGGAATCGATCGCCGCCGCCTTGTATGCCCACCATCCCTATGGCACGCCGATCATCGGCTGGATGCACGAGATCGAACAATTGGGACGGCAGGAGGCGCTGGATTATTACCACCGCTTCTACACGCCCGAAAATGCCATTCTGGTGATTGCCGGTGATATCACCTCCGATGAGGTTCTCGCTTTGGCGGAACAGACCTATGGCACCATCCCCGCTCTGGGCGAACCGCCCAAGCGCAAGCGTCCACAGGAGCCGGAATTGCGCGGAGCCAAAAAAGTGACTTTGGCCGATCCCAAGGTGGAACAGCCCTCGTTGCAACGCTCGTTCCTTGTGCCGTCGGCAACCACGGCCAGCCCCGGAGAATCCGAGGCCATCGAAGTGATGATCCAGATTCTCGCAGGTGGACAAACGAGCGTGTTGCACCGGCAATTGGTGGTCGAACAGACATGTGCGGTGGCGGCGGGAGGCTGGTACCACTCCACCTCGCTCGATAAGACGCGCATGCTGGTCTATGCCGTGCCCAATGCCGGTGTATCGCTGGACGAACTCGAAACAGCGATGGATCGGGCGATTGCCGATTTCATCGCCACCGGCGTGACCGACAAGGAACTGGCTCGCGCCAAAACAAGACTGATCGCCGATGCCTTTTATGCACAGGACAGCCAGTCGGCGATGGCCCGCATGTATGGATCGGCACTGGCCACCGGAGCCACCATCGAGGATGTGACGCGGTGGCCCGATGCGATCGATGCGGTGACCGCAGAGGATGTCATGAAAGCAACCCGCTGGCTCGATGCCCGCACATCGGTGACCGGTTTTCTGATCAAAGACGAGGCGGCCTGACATGAACAAACCCACCAAGGTTGCACAGCAGGCGGCTGTTGCCAGAACCAACCATGCCGACAGGATCCGCTCGGTCGTATCACCGCTGGGGATCGAAGCCTGGCTGGTCGAGGATTATACCGTGCCGATCATCGCCGTCGAAGGGCTGATCGAGGGTGGCACGTCGCAAGACCCTGCCGGAAAGCCCGGCCTGTTGCATTGCCTGATGGGCGCGCTGGATGAAGGATCTGGTCCCTATGATTCCACCGCCTTTCAGGAACGGCTGGATGATTTCGCCATCGAATTGAGTTTTGGCGCGGATCGTGACCATGCCTCGTTCCATTTGCGCACGCTGGCCCGTCACCGTGACGAGGCGTTTGATATGTTGCGTCTGGCCTTGACCGAAGCGCGCCTCGACAGTGACTCCATCGAGCGGGTGCGGGCGCAGATCATCGCCGGATTGCGCCATGAATCGACCGATCCCGATGTGATGGCGCATCGCGCATGGTTTGCCACGGCCTTTGGACAGCATCCTTATGGCCGCTCCTCGAAAGGCACTCTGGACTCGGTCGCCGCGATCACCCGCGCCGATCTCGACCGGACCCGCGAGACTTTGCTGAACCGGAGCAAGTTGCATCTGGTTGTGGTCGGGGCGATTGATCCCGACAGTCTGGCACGGATGCTTGATGACGTGTTCGGCCCTCTGCCTGCGCTTTCGGGTGTCCAGCCGGTCGCCTTGGCGCAACCGGCGGCCATCGGCACGCGCAAGGTGATCGATCTCGATGTGCCGCAGGCCTCGATCCGCTTCGGTGCGGCGGGATTGGCCCGCAATGATCCCGATTTTGTGGCCGCTACCGTCGTCAACCACATTCTGGGTGGCGGTGTATTCTCCTCGCGGCTGTTCCGTGAAGTGCGTGAAAAACGCGGCTTGGCCTATTCGGTCTCCTCGCATCTGGCACCCTTCGCGCATGGCCCGTTGCATATGGGAGGCACCTCGACCAAAAACGAGCGGGCGGCGGAATCGATTGCGATCATCGAACAGGAAATCGGCAGTCTCGCCCATGACGGACCCAACGAGCAGGAATTGGCGACCGCCAAAAACTATCTGATCGGATCCTATGCCCTGCGGCTCGATACGTCTGCCAAACTGGCCAGCCAGTTGGTGCATATCAAGGCCCATGGTTTGGGCCGCTCCTATCTGGACGAGCGCAATGGTCTGGTGGCCGGCGTGTCCCTTGAGGATGCGGTGCGCACGGCCAAACGGCTTTATGGCGCGGGCGAATTGCTGACCATTGTGGTCGGCCGTCCGGTCGGGCTGTAAGGGATACATAAGGGCAAAGACCGATGAGCGTCAGGCGACTGGATCCCGTCTTGATCGACCGCATCGCCGCTGGCGAAGTGGTCGAGCGTCCTGCGTCTGCCGTGAAGGAACTGGTCGAAAACGCACTGGATGCCGGAGCCACCGAGATCGAGGTGGTGATTGCCGGCGGTGGCCGCAACCTGATCCGTGTCACCGATAACGGATCGGGCATGGGACCGGATGATCTGGCCCTCTGCATCGAACGCCATGCCACATCCAAACTGCCGGATGGCAATCTCTTCGCCATCGAGACGCTGGGCTTTCGTGGCGAAGCCCTGCCGTCAATCGGCTCGGTCGCGCGGCTGACCATCACCTCGCGCCGTCTGGAGGACCGCGAAGCCGCGATGATCACGGTTGATGGCGGGCAGGTCCAAGCCCTGCGCCCGACAGCCTTTGGCAAGGGCACACGGGTCGAGGTGGCGGATCTGTTTTATGCGACACCCGCCCGCCTCAAATTTCTCAAGACCGACCGCGCCGAGGCGCAGGCGGTCGCCGATCTGATCAAGCGTCTGGCGCTGGCCCATCCGCGCGTCAAATTCGTCCTGCGCGGCGATGATGCGCCGATGCTGGATTATCCCGAAGCGCGGGGAGAGACAGAGGCCGAAGCCTCGATTGAACGGATCGGGCAAGTGTTGGGCCGCTCCTTCATCACCAATGCCGTGCCGCTCGATGTCTATTACGAGGATGTCGGTCTGGGCGGGTTGGCGGGGCTGGCGACCGCCCATCGCCCCTCGTCCAACGGGCTTTATCTGTTCGTCAATGGCCGTCCGGTGCGGGACAAATTGCTGATGGGCGCGGTCAAAGGCGCCTATGCCGATTTACTGCCTGCGGGCCGGCATCCGGCGGCGGTGTTGTTTGTGCAGGTGTCGCCCGCTCTGGTGGATGTGAACGTCCATCCTGCCAAGAGCGAGGTGCGCTTTCGCGATGCGGGACAGGTCCGTGCGCTGGTGGTCGGCACGATCAAGCGGGCTTTGGGGGAGGCCGGACATCGGGCTTCGGCGACGGTGGCGACACGCACACTGGATGCGATCCGCACCCAATCCAGCCTGTTCGGCGGGTCCACCTATCGTCCGGCCATGCCGCCGGCCGGTGGTTGGGATTGGCGGCAATCGGCCGCCGCACCCGACGGCGCACCAAACCAACCGCAGGGCTTTGCGGAGCGCAACCAGTCAGGCTACAGCGTGCCGCCTATGGCCGATATCCGCGCGACACCGGAGGGGGGCGATACCCATCTGGTCGACCATCCCTTGGGCGCGGCACGCACGCAATTGCATGACACCTATATTGTCGCCCAGACGCAGGACGGCATTGTAATTGTCGACCAGCACGCCGCCCATGAGAGGCTGGTCTATGAGCGGTTGAAGCGCGAACGGGCCGAACAAGGCATAGCCCGCCAGATGCTGTTGATCCCCTCGATTGTCGAGCTTGATCCGGTTGCGGCGGCGCGCCTGCTCGACAAGGCCGATGTGCTGGCCCAATTGGGACTGGTGATCGAGAGTTTCGGTGCGGGCGCTGTGGCGGTGGCCGAAGTGCCTGCCGCTTTGATCCAGGCGGATATAGCGGGCCTTGTGCACGATCTGGCCGAGACGCTGGAGGATTGGGGCTCGGCTCTTGCGCTGGAGGACCGGCTGGACCATGTGCTGGCCACCTTTGCCTGCCACCATTCGGTGCGGGCGGGCCGGCGCTTGCGGCCCGAGGAAATGAATGCCCTGTTGCGCGATATGGAGGCCACGCCGTTTTCCGGCCAGTGCAATCATGGCCGCCCGACCTATGTTGAATTGAAGCTGGCCGATATCGAACGGCTATTCGGCCGCCGATGAGGCAAGGCCGATAAACAGCACTTTTGTATCGCGGTAGTCGCGTTGCTCGTGCAACACCAATCCTTCGGGCAGGGTTATGTCCGCCTCGATGCTTTCTTCCAGCATGATCAGCGCATCGGCGGTAAACCAACCGCCTGCAAGGCCGGAGGCCAAAGCCTGTTCGCCCAAGCCCTTGCCATAGGGTGGATCACAAAAGACCAGCGAGAAGGGTTTGTTGGGATGGATCGGTCCCAATTTGGTGGCATCGCGGCGGAAGACTTTTGTCAGTCCCGCCACACCCAATTGCTCGATATTGGCGCGCAACAAGCCGCGTCCTTCGGCAGAATCATCGACAAATTGCACATGCGCCGCCCCGCGTGACAGGGCTTCAAAACCCAGCGCACCCGTGCCGGCAAACAGATCGAGCACCCGTGCATCGGTGACGGGGTCGTCATAGGCATGGGCCAGAATATTGAACAGCGTTTCACGCAACCGGTCTGACGTGGGCCGGACGGCCCACGATGCCGGTGTTTTGAGGGAGCGGCCTTTGAACCGTCCGGAGACAATCCGCATGTCGCTTATTCCTGCTTAAGAATCGCGCCGCGGCGGACGCGAACCGCCCGACGGACGACCGCCACCTGCGGGTCTTCCCCCACCTGCGGGTCTGCCACCAAACGGCTTGCCGCCACCACCCGATTTGAAGGGCGGACGACCCCCGCCTGATGGCCGGTCACCATCGCGACGAGGTGGCCGATCCCCTGCGGGACGGTCCGTGCGTGGTGTGTAAGGCCGGTCGCCATCACGACGCGGTGGACGATCCCCTGCGGGACGGTCCGTGCGCGGTGTGTAGGGCCGGTCACCATCGCGACGCGGTGGCCGATCCCCTGCGGGACGGTCCGTGCGCGGTGTGTAGGGCCGGTCACCGTCACGACGCGGTGGCCGATCCCCTGCGGGCCGGTCCGTGCGGGGTGTATAAGGCCGGTCACCATCGCGACGCGGTGGCCGATCCCCTGCGGGACGATCCGTACGTGGTGTGTAAGGGCGGTCCCCGTCACGACGCGGTGGCCGATCCCCTGCGGGACGATCCGTGCGCGGTGTGTAGGGCCGGTCGCCATCACGACGCGGTGGACGATCCCCTGCGGGACGGTCCGAGCGAGGTGTGTAGGGCCGGTCACCATCGCGACGCGGTGGACGATCCCCGTAAGCGGGCCTATCGCCATCGCGCGAGCGGCTTGGACGCTCCAGATCACTGCGGGCCGGTCTGACACCGGGTGGACGTTCGCGCCGTGGTCGTTCGCCCTGATCGGGACGCGACGAGAAGACGCGGTCCTCGGTTATGCGCGGGGTGCGGACAATCCGGATTTCTTCAGCCTTCGGTTCTTTGACAACCTTTTCGACCAGCACGTCGCGCCCTTTGCGGTTTTTCACCGTGCCTTGGCGGACATGCGGACGATTGCCGCTTTCCAAACGGGTTTCGGCGGCGTCGGCACCGCGACGCGGTTTGAACCCTCGCGAGGCGGCATTGTCGGGTTTCGGCTCTTCATCCGCCGCACGCCAGACCGAGCGCAACGGCTCTGTCGGGTGGCGGCGTTTGGGCCGCGCCGGAGCATCGGTTTCCGAGGGGGCTTCCTGCGGTTTGAAGTCACGCTCGGAACCGCGCTCCTTCTTGCCCGGAATATGCTCGCGATAGACGGTTTCGCGCTTGCGGGGATGGAAATCCTCTTCTTCATAGATGAAGACAGGCGCGTCGAAATCCGCTTCCGCCTGTGCGGTCAGGGCATCGCCGAGCTGGTCCTTGAGCACCGCCGTACGGATTTCCTCGACCGCCCCTTCGGGCAGATCGTTGAGCTGGAACGGGCCGAACGACAGACGGATCAGGCGGTTCACCTGCAAGCCGAAATGATCGAGGATCTTTTTGACTTCGCGGTTCTTGCCTTCGCGCAGGCCCAAAGTCAGCCAGACATTGTCGCCCTGTTCGCGCTCCAACTCGGCTTCCACCGGACCGTAATGCATGCCGTCGATGGTGACGCCATCGCGCAGGGTATCGAGATCGGCTTGGGTGATTTCGCCATAGGCCCGGACGCGGTAACGGCGGAGCCAGCCGGTATCGGGCAATTCGATCACCCGCGACAGGCCGCCATCATTGGTCAGCAACAACAGCCCTTCGGTATTGATGTCGAGGCGGCCGACCGTCACCACACGCGGCAAGCCCTGCGGCAGGGCACTGAACACGGTCGGGCGACCTTCGGGATCCCATGCGGTCGTGACCAGACCGCGCGGCTTGTGATAGAGAAACAGCCGTGTCCGTTCGCGCTTGGGCAAGGGATTGCCGTCGACCAGAATGATATCGCGCTCGGTGACATCGAGTGCCGGACTGGTCAGCACCACGCCATTGACGGAGACGCGGCCTTCCTCGATCCACACTTCGGCATCGCGGCGCGAGCAGAGGCCCGCACGTGCCATGACTTTGGCAATGCGGTCCTTGAAACCCTGACGCGGCGCTGGGCCACGGTCTTTCCACTCTTTGCCACCGGTACTGCCTTCGCCGCGACCCCGATCCTGAAAACGGGGCCGTGCGGAGGCTACGCCTTCGCGGCGCGGCGGACGCGCCCCGAACGAGGGACGTTCGCCACGCGGCGTAAACGGACGGTCACCCTCGGTGCGGGCTGGCCGGTCGCCATAGGATGGTCTGTCCCCACGGGGCGTAAAAGGACGGTCGCCATCGCGGCGCGGTGGACGATCGCCACCGGGGCGGTCCCCTGAAGGGCGGGCGCGGAAGGGACGGTCACCCTCGGTGCGGGCTGGCCGGTCACCATAGGATGGTCTGTCCCCACGGGGCGTAGAAGGACGGTCGCCATCGCGGCGCGGTGGACGATCCCCACTGGGGCGGTCACCACTTGGGCGGGCGCGGAAGGGACGGTCACCCTCGGTGCGGGCTGGCCGGTCGCCATAGGATGGTCTGTCCCCACGCGGCGTAAACGGGCGGTCGCCATCGCGGCGCGGTGGACGATCCCCGGACGGGCGATCCCCCGCTGGACGGGCGCGGAAAGGACGATCTCCATCCGAGCGCGCGGGTCTGTCGCCATCGCGTCCTTTGTAGGGCGGGCGTGGGGTTGAGGAGGAGGAGCGGGGGTTGCGGTCACGCGGAGGGCGATCGCCCCCACGTCCACCGCCTTTTTTGTTGTCATCGGTCATCCCCTGCTGATAGCAGACTGTGACACGGATGACGAGCGGGCAGGCGCAAGATGAGTCAAAAAAGCGACATATCAGCCATGAATTCTCCCATGGAGCTGGCATTTGCCGAAGCCAGAGCAGCCGCAGGGCGCGGGGAAGTGCCTGTGGGAGCGGTGATTATGCGCGGATCGGAGGTTTTGGCACGCGGATCCAACCGGATCATGGAGTTGAAAGACCCGACAGCCCATGCCGAAATTATGGCCATTCGTGCCGCTTCTGCGGCCTTGGGGTCGGAGCGGCTGATCGGTTGTGACCTCTATGTGACGCTGGAGCCCTGTGCCATGTGTGCGGGCGCACTGTCGCTGGCGCGCGTAAGGCGGCTGTATTTTGCCGCGTCAGACCCCAAAGGCGGGGCTGTCGAGCACGGTCCGCGCTTTTTCTCGCAGAGCACCTGCCACCACGCCCCCGATGTCTATGGCGGGTTGCGCGAGAGCGAGGCGGCGCAGATGTTGCGCGATTTCTTTACCGATAAACGCGGCTGAGCCCGCTCAGCGCCGCGATTTCTGCGCATAGGCCCAACCTGCCTGGGCCAAGGGGCGTACTTGGGCCGCCATGGCGGCGGCATTCTCGTTGCTGGCGGTGCCATCCCTGACACGCCCGACAATGCCTTGCAGGATCGCCGCCAGCCGGAAGAAATTATAGGCGAGATAGGTTTCAAGATGCGGGATCTCGCTCAATCCGGCTTTGGCCGCATAATGGGCGGCGTGTTGCTCGAGGCTTGGCAGACCCAAACCTGCCAGATCCAGCCCCAAAAGACTGCCGGTCCCGGCCCCTGATTCGGAGCGCGGCATCACCCATGTCATCAGATGATAGACCAGATCGGCCAGCGGATCGCCCAAGGTGGCCAGTTCCCAATCCAGCACCGCCATGATCTGCGGGCTGTCGGGGGCGAGGATCAGATTATCAAGCCGGTAATCGCCATGCACGATCGCCACGCGGGATGCCTGTGGCAGGTGATCGGGCAACCAGGCCATCAGCCGGTCCATATCCCCGATCTCCTCGGTGGCGGAGAGACGGTAATTCTCGCTCCAGCGCCGGGTTTGACGCACGACATAGCCTTCGGCCTTGCCGAAATCCGCCAAACCGATGGCCTGCGGATCGTAGGAATGGAGCTGGGCCAGCGTTTCAGCCATCGCCTTGAAGGTGTCATGGCGTTCTTGCGGGCTGGCATCGGGCATGTCCGGTTCCCAGATCACCCGGCCTTTGACCAGACTCATCACGTAGAATTCGGTGCCGATGATGCTTGGATCGGTGCAAAAAGCCAGCGGCCGCGCCACCGGAAATCCCTGACCGGACAGGGCCGACAGCACACGGAATTCGCGGTCGATCGCATGGGCCGAGGCCAGCAATTTGCCCGGAGGTTTGCGCCGCAACACATATTCACCACTCGGGGCCGTGATTGCATAGGTCGGGTTGGATTGACCGCCTTTGAATTGGGAGACGGCCAGCGGGCCGCTGAATCCGGCAATCGCCTGTTCGCACCACTGCGCCAAGTCTTCGACCGGCAGGGCCAAGGCACCCGAGACGGGTTTGGTGCCGGAAAAGGCCTGCTGGCGGTCGATGCGGCTCATGATCAGCGGTCCTGTTCGCGGGCGATTTCGCGCCAGCCGATATCGGTGCGGTGGAAACCGCCCGGCCAGTCGATGGCATCGAGAGCCGCCGTGGCGCGGGCTTTCGCCTCGGTGACGCTTGTGCCAAATCCGGTGACAGCCAGCACCCGCCCGCCATTGGCGACAATGCGCCCGTCTGCGGTTCTGGCGGTGCCGGCATGGAAAATCAGGCTGTCGGGTTGCTGGCCAGCCTTAGCCAGATTTTTGATCTCGCTGCCCTTTTCGGGTGTGCCGGGATAGCCTTTGGCGGCATAGATCACGGTCAGAGCGGTGGTGTCGTGCCATTCGAGATCGATGCTGTGCAGGTTTTTGGTGGCGGCGGCCTCCAGCACGCTCAACAGATCGCTTTTGAGGCGCGGCATCATCACCTCGCATTCGGGATCGCCGAAGCGCACATTGTATTCGATCAGTTTCGGACCGGAAGCGGTCAGCATCAAACCGGCAAACAGCACGCCCTGAAACGGTGTGCCGCGCGCCTTCATGGTGCGGATCGAGGGCAGAATGATCTCGTCCATCACCTGTTGCGTCAAAGCGGGTGTCAGGACGGTTGCGGGGGAATAGGCTCCCATGCCGCCGGTATTGGGGCCGGTATCGCCATCCCCCACGGCTTTGTGATCTTGCGCGGACGCGAAGGGCAGGGCGGTTTCACCGTCCGACAGGACGAAAAACGAGACCTCCTCGCCAAACAGACATTCTTCGACCACAATCTGCGCGCCTGCCGCGCCCAAGCCCCCCGATGCCATCATGGCAATCGCCTCTTCGGCCTCTGCAAGGGTTTGGGCGACAACAACACCTTTGCCGGCGGCAAGGCCATCGGCCTTGATGACAATCGGTGCGCCTTGGGCACGGACATAGGCAATGGCCTTGGCGGGATCGGTGAAGCGGCCATAGGCGGCGGTGGGCACGCCTGCTTCATCGCACAGGGCTTTGGTGAAGGCTTTGGAGCCTTCGAGTTGCGCGGCAATTGCGGAAGGACCGAAGACGGCAAAGCCAGCCTGCCGCAGACTGTCGGCCAATCCGTCGACCAAAGGCGCTTCGGGGCCGATAATGACCAGATCGACCGCGTGGCTGTGGCAGAATTGGGTGACTGCGGCATGGTCTGTCACATCCAGCGCGACATTCTCGCCGATCTCGGCGGTGCCGGGATTGCCCGGTGCGATGAACAAGGCTTCCAGACGCGGGCTTTTTGCCAGGGCCCAAGCGAGGGCGTGTTCACGACCACCCGAGCCGATCAATAATACTTTCATGGCGAATCCCGCTCCGGTTTGACTGGACTGTGACTAGGCATAAAGCCTGAAGGCCGTGCCGCAAAGGGCCGGCGGCGATTATTCCCCATCTCTCTCGTTCTCAGGCTTGGCGATCCCCGAATCTGGCTTATGATGGACCGATGGAACAGCAAGCAAGCGGCAACATCCCCGAATGGAGCGTCAGCGAATTGTCGGGCGCGCTCAAGCGCACGCTCGAAGATGCCTATGGGCAGGTGCGGGTGCGTGGTGAATTGGGCAAAGTGACGGTCCATGCCAGCGGCCATGTCTATCTGGATATCAAGGACGAAAAATCCAGCCTGTCTTCGGTGATCTGGCGCGGCAATGTCAGCCGTCTGCGGTTTCGGCCCGAAATGGGGCTGGAGGTGATCGCCACCGGGAAAATCACCACTTTTGCCGGACAATCGCGCTACCAGCTGGTGATCGATACGATGGAGCCGGCGGGCGAGGGGGCCCTGCTCGCCCAGCTCGAGGAGCGCAAGCGCCGTCTGGCGGCAGAAGGCCTGTTCGACGAGGACCGCAAGCAATTATTGCCGTTTCTGCCGCAGGTGATCGGGGTTGTGACCTCGCCGACCGGCGCGGTGATCCGCGATATCCTGCACCGTCTGGCCGATCGTTTTCCGCGCCATGTGCTGGTCTGGCCCGTGCGGGTGCAGGGGGAAACCTGCGCCGAGGAGGTCACCCGGGCGATTGAAGGGTTCAACGCATTGCCCGTGCAAGGCCCTCTGCCGCGTCCCGATGTGCTGATTATCGCGCGCGGTGGCGGCTCGATCGAGGATCTTTGGGGGTTCAATGACGAGCGGGTGGTGCGCGCCGCCAGCCAATCGATGATCCCGCTGATTGCGGCCATCGGCCATGAAACCGACTGGTCCCTGCTGGATCTGGCGGCGGACCGGCGTGCGCCGACCCCGACAGGGGCCGCAGAAATGGTGGTGCCTGTCCGCTCGGAACTGATGATGCGGGTGGGGGATGATGCGCGCAGGCTTCAGGCTTCGGTGTTGCGACTGCTGGAGCGCCGTCGCGCCGATCTGCGTTCGGTCAGTCGGGCTTTGCCCGATCCGTCCGACCTGTTGGCGGGGGCACGCCAAAGGCTCGATCTGGCGGCTACACGGCTGAATGGCGGGCTGTCACGCGGGGCGCAACGGCACCGCAACCGCTTGGTCGAGGTGTCGCGCCGTCTGGCCCGCCATGCACCGCTGGCGCGTGTGCAGGCCACCCGCGCCCGTCTCGACGGGGTGGTGCAACGTCTGGCCGCCGCCAAGGCCGCGCAATTGCGGGCCGAGCGCAAGCTGATCATCGACCATCAACAGCGGCTCAACGATATGATGGCCCGTACCCGCCAGACAGTGCGGATGCACTTGCAACGGCGGCAGGAGCGGCTGGATCATGTCGGCCAATTACTGACCTCTCTGTCCTATCAAGGTGTGCTGGCGCGCGGCTATGTGCTGGTGCTCGACGAGACCGGTCAGCCGCTCAACAGTGCAGGCCAGGTCCGCCCCGCCGCCGATTACCGTTTGCGCTTTGCCGATGGCGAGGCGCAGGTGGTTGGCAAGGCCTCCACCGGACCCGATTTGACGACTGACAGACAGACACGCTAAAGCAACAGCATGATGAACCGCTTTGAACGCTCCATGCCCGACGAAGAAGCCGTGATCGAATATCTCGATGGCGATTATACGGTTGTGCGTCCCGGCACTTTTGTGCGCTGTGGTGTGACGGGTGAAAAAATTCTGATCGACGATTTGCGCTATTGGAGCGTCGATCTGCAAGTGGCCTATGTCTCGACCGATGCTGTTTTACAGCGTGTGAAAGAGCAGAGCCAGCCGCATCGGGACTAGGGTGTTGCGGGATCAAGCCCGCCGCCGTCACCCGAACTGTTGTGATCGGCAGTCACCCCTTTTTCCAGTCCGCAGGCTTTCACAATGAAGGCGAGCAGAGCCTGTTCGTTCTGTGGCACGAACATCACGGGCAGGATGGTGAAATGCTCCGCCAGATCCGGCGCGCAGGCAGTGATGCGCACATGGTCCTTGCTGGTTGTGACCAGTCGGGCATTGATTGTCAGGCTCTCGCCGATCAGGTTCTCGATCTCTTGGCGCGTGAAGGGATGATGATCGGCAAAGGCCCGCAAAGTGCAGGGTCCGGCCCCCAAGTGTTGCAGGGTTTGCAGGACTTTTTCCGGCCGTCCGATTCCTGCCACCACAAGCACGGCCTGTCCTGCCAAGGCATCGGCTATTGCAGGGTCGGGCTGGAGATGGCCGATAAAGACCGGCTTGGGCATGGTTTTGCTGGTGTGGCTGGGGGTGCGGTCGTGGGAGATCACAATCATCGCATCGGTATGGGGCCATTGCGCGGCAACAGGCGCACGCAACGGGCCAGCCGGTAGACACAGGCCGTTGCCGACCCCGACAGTGCCATCCACCACGGCAAAGGACAGCGTTTTCTGCAAGGCGGGATTTTGCAGGCCGTCATCCATGATGATGATATTGCCCAGACGCGCCGCCCATCGTGCGCCCGCAACCCGATCCCGCGCGATAATGGCGGGGGCGCATCTCGCCAGCAACAGGGGTTCGTCGCCGCAGTCATCGGGGCCGTGGACTGTCGGGTCGACCTGAAGCGGGCCGGCCAATTTGCCGCCATAACCGCGGCTCAGAAAAACCGGATGCCATCCGTGTTGCTTCAACAGCGCCGCAATGGCCAAAGCCACCGGCGTTTTGCCCGCCCCGCCCGCCGTCCAGTTGCCGATGCAGATGACCGGACAATCGGCCTTCCGGCCTTCCCGTCCCATCCTGCTGGCGGTGATGCGGCCATAGAGCCAGCCGAGCGGGGAGAGCAGACGCGCCAGCAGTGTGGGTTTTGACTGCCACCAGAAAGACGGCGCGCGCATTAGCGGCTTTCGATATGCATGCGCACCAGAAAGGGTGCGATTTCGCTCATGGTCCGGTCTGCCGCACCGGACAGCGACAGGATGACCTGACTGGCTGTGCGGCTCATCTCGCGCATTTTTGCGGGATTGCCCAGCAATTCGCCGACCGTTTCGGTCAGGGTTTCAAGGCTGATTTCCTGTGCGCCCTGATCGAGGTCGAGGCGGGAATAGGTATCGACGAAATTATGCACATGGGGGCCGTGCAGGATCGCGGTGCCGAGCTTGGCCGGTTCGATCGGGTTCTGGCCGCCGTGATTGATCAGCGATCCCCCCATGAAGGCCAGTGGACACACCCGATAGAACAGGCCCATTTCGCCGATGGTATCGACCACATAAAGCCCGACCTCTTCGGTCGGCAGAGCCCGCTGACTGCGGCGGCCACAGGTGATCCCCATCGCCAGCGCGGCATCGGAAATCGGCCCGCCGCGTTGCGGATGGCGGGGTGCGATGAAGGTCAGCAATTGCGGGATCTGTCCGCTCAAAGCCCGATGGGTTTCGAGAATGGCTTGTTCTTCGCCCGGATGGGTGGATGCGGCAATCCAGACCGTGCGTCCGGCAATCAGGCCTTCAAGGGCGGCCACTTTGGCATGGTCTGCGGGCGGGGCGGGCACATCGAATTTGAGGTTGCCGGTAACCGTGACCCGTGGCGCACCCAATTCGCTCAATCGGCGGGCATCCTCGTCCGATTGGGCCAGACAGAGATCGAGCCGCGCCATCAGCGAGCGGGCAATGCGGCCAAACCGCTTCCAGCGGCGATAACTGCGCTCGGACATGCGGGCATTGATCAACACCACCGGAATCTGGCGCTTGGCCGCGGCCATCAGCATGTTGGGCCACAATTCGGACTCGGCAATCAGGCCGAGATCGGGCCGCCAATGGTTGAAAAACCGTTGCATATACAACGGCACATCCATCGGCAGATATTGATGATAGGCCCCCGGCGGCAAGCGGCGGTCGAGCAGACGGGCCGAGGTCACCGTGCCCGAGGTGATCAGCACATTCACGCCCTCGGCCAGAATCCGGTCGACAATCGGCAGGATGGAGATGGTTTCACCGACGCTGGCCCCGTGCACCCAGACCAGCGGACCCTCGGGCCGGCTCATCGACGGCCGTCCGCGCCGTTCGGCCCACCGCACCACATCCTCTTTGCCCTTGCCCATGCGGTGGCGCAACAGGCCGTAGACAAACAGCCGCGAGAGCGATGTGAAGAAACTGTATAGTCTAAGAGCAAGATTGCCGATCATGATCGTGGTCCCGTTCTCAGATCACAGCCGGGATCAATCGCCCCAACCCGTTGATAGGCCCGTTCATGAAGCAGATCGAGCTGGTTTTCCAGTTCTTTTCTGATGGTTTCGAGTTGGGCCTCGTCCAGATCACGCGCAACCGTGATCGGTTCACCCATGGCAATCACCAGATGGCTGAACGGCAGGCCGATGGTGGCGCGGTCCCAGCTGTCGAAAATATGGTGACGTTTGGAAATCACGGCAATCGGCACGATCGGTTTTTGGCTCAACCGGGCCAGCGTGATAATGCCCGCCCCCGCGATCCGCGCCACTTTGGGGACATCGGCGGTCATGCAGACGCTGACCCCGTCCGACAGAAACCGGATCAAAGCCCGCAAACCGCCCGCGCCGCCCTTGCGTTCGCTTTGATCGGGACGTCCGCCCGAACCTCTGGTGGGGATGATATCGAAATTGCGGCAGGCGGAGGCATTGATCTCGCCATCGCGGTGACGCGAAATCAGGACTGCAAACGGCATGGCGGCAGGCTTGGCAAAGGGGACCATCAAATGCTGGCCGTGCCAGAGAGCGGCCACAATCGGACCCTGTGCAAGCAACCGCTCCGGCATATCAGGCGGATCATAGGTGACGCGCGAGGTGAAACGCACCAGCCGCAAATAGCCAGCAAGGATCAGACCGAGGCCTTTCAGGACCGCGATGTTTTTACCCAGTGCTTTCAGCATGATGCAGATTTCAGCACAAAGGCCGATCCTATGATGGAGATAACAGGGGATTACGAACCGGTCGGGTCCAGCAAACGGTGCAGATGCACAACGAAATAACGCATGTGGGCATTGTCCACTGTTGATTGCGCTTTGGCTTTCCAAGCCGCATGGGCAGAGGCATAATTCGGGAAAATGCCGACAATGTCCAGCTTCGATAAATCACGGAAGTCGGTACTGTCAAGGCTGACAAGTTCGCCCCCGAATACGAGGTGGGGCAATTGTTTCTGAACGCCGTCGGTCATCACAAGTCTCCGTTTTGCAAGGTTAGTGGGAGGAGGGTGAGGCTGTGCCGTCTTCCACCGCAATCCGGTCCAGATTGATGCGTTGCAACATTCCGGTCAGCGGTGTGACGAGATGGAGCGGACCGCCGGCAATGGCGGCGTGGCGGGTTGTCGGGCGGTTGTAAGCCGGTACGGCCTGTTCGCGGGTATGCAGGACAAGACCGGCCTCGTTCAGGATCACATGGGCGGCGGCCAGATCCCAATCATGGGCATGGGCTTCGGCCACGCCGGCATCGGCCCAGCCTTGGGCAATGCGGGCCAGCCGCAAGGCCAGCGAATGGACGCGCTCGGTGCGCACAAAGCCCTGATGCAGGCCGCTCAACGCATCCACCAGAGGCTTGGGACCGACAAGCCGCGCGCCTTCCAGCGTTGCGCTTGTGCCGCCGGACAGGCGGGTGCCGTTCAAAAACGCGCCGTGGCCGGCAATCGCCGAAAACATCTCCTGCGTGGTCGGGGCATAGACACACCCGAGCACAGGTTGACCCTGATCGACCAGCGCGATGGCGATGGTCCAGTCCTGATCGCCACGGGCGAAGGATTTGGTGCCGTCAATCGGATCGACAATCCAGATGCGCTGATGGTTCATCCGTTCCGGCGAATCGGCGGTTTCTTCCGAAAGCCAGCCGAAATCAGGCCGGATATCGCCCAAATGCTGTTTCAGAAAGCGGTCAACCGCCAGATCGGCTTCGGTCACAGGCGAACCGCCGTCTTTATAGCTGATCCCTGCACTGGTTTTGAACCCGGGGTTGAAATGCGCTAGTGCCAGCGCACCGGCCCGTCTGGCGGCATCCTGACTCAAAGCCAACAGATCGGAGAGATCAACAGAAGGAATCATGGGACCCGCCATGGATTGCGCGACAAAGGAGGCAATCCACACTGTCTAACGATTTTGTTGCACTGCGGCAAGAGCGGGAAACAGGCAGGCTGTGCCCGTTACAACCGCAACAGGGCATCGCCCGACAATGTCAGAAACAGGATCAATCCCGCATCGCGGTTGGAACGGAACAATCTCAGGGCAACCACGGGGTTTTTGAGATCGATTTTGAGCACTTGCCAACCCAGATGCAGGGCAAAGGCCACCAGACCGGCCCGCGCGATCAGGCCCGTGCCGGTGATGGCATAGGCCCAAGCCAGCATGAGGAGGGCGAGGACAAAGAACAGCCCGACCATGATCTGCGTCCATGTCCCGAACAGGCGCGGGGTCGACCGGATACCGGCCACGCTGTCATCGTCGAAATCCTGAATGGCATAGATGGTGTCATAGCCGATGGTCCAGAAAATGGCCGCCAGATAGACCAGACACGGGGCCAGGCTCAGCGATCCCGTCGAGGCGCTCCAGCCGATCAGCCCGCCCCATGCGAAAGCCAGACCCAGCACCGCTTGCGGCCATGAGGTGATCCGCTTCATGAAGGGATAGATCAGGATCGGCCCCACCGAGCAGAGCCCCAACACCACGCTGAACCCGTTGAAAGACAACAGCACCATGACGCCGATGCCGAGCAGTCCGGCCAGCAGGACCAAGGCGGCTTTGACACTGACCGCGCCGCTGGCCAAAGGCCGGTTGCGGGTGCGGGTGACCTGACGGTCGAGATCGCGGTCGATAATGTCGTTATAGACACAGCCTGCCCCGCGCATGGCAATGGCCCCGACCAGAAACAGCACCAGATGCACGGGATCGGGAAAAGGCTGGCCTGTGGCTACCGCCGCAAGCGCTGAAGACCACCAGCAGGGCAACAGCAACAGCCACCAGCCGATCGGGCGGTCGATCCGCACCAGACGCAACAGCGGCCGCCAGGCTTCGGGAGCCCAGTGATCGACCCAATTCGAGGGGGCGGCATCGGGCAAAGAGTCTTTCGGAAGGGCCGGATCAGCCGACAGGTCCGGTTGCGGGTGGGTCATCGGGGATCAGCCCCCTGAGGCAAGGAGGCCTGCAAGCCTCAAAGCGCACCTTTGGGCATTTTGACAGCGCCGCCGATAACCGAGTCGCCGCCGCCAAACGGGCTGGCCGAGGGTGCGGATTTGGCCTTGCGCTGTTGGTCTGCCGCGGCGCAGGAATTTTTGCGGCCTTCAGCAATCTGCGGCACTTGGGATTGGAGGCCGGGCAAAATCTCTTGCGGGACATGGCACCACGCCCCGTTTTCCTCGATCGCTTTCATCAACTCGTTGGTTTGTGACACCAGACGGGTGAAGGAGGCGCAAGCCTGTTCGGCTGTCGGCGGCTTTTTGTTGAAGCTCTGGATCAGTTCGATGGTGGCCTGACGTTTTTGGAAATTCATACCCAGCGCGTTGCAGTCATTCGATTGCGCATGGGCAACCCCCGTCATGCCGAACATAAACAGCAGGGAAGGCATGACCAGCAGGCTTGCCACACTCTTGCGGGAGTGGCGCAGGCTCGCATTCTGTTGGATTAAAAGACGTGCGTTCATCAGTCCGGTCGCTCCGCGTCGTCACACTGGTTTTTTAATAGCCAAGCCGCAGGCACGTGGCAAGGTTTGACGGGTTTTCTTTTCTCTCGTCCCGTGAATTTGGCGTGTTACAGGGCAATCATGGCTGATCCATGGCTGTGCTCTCCCCTTTTGGTCGCGATCGGGTTAAGAGAGATCAGTCAACCGGCTATTCAGGATGGATCATGCGGCCCGATCATCGTGCACACAGGCTCTATGTCGAAGCATCCCTGCGCGAGAGCGCGGATGTGGTGCTGTCGCCCGAACAATCGCATTATCTCGACAGGGTCATGCGCGCCAAAATCGGCGATCTGGTGATTGCCTTCAACAATCATGACGGCGAATGGCGCGGCCATATTGCCGAAACCGGCCGCAAGGCCGTCACCCTGCATCTCGATCAGGCCATGCGCCCGCCCGCCCCGCAAGGGCGGATCAGCTATTTTTTCGCCCCGCTCAAACAGGCGCGGCTGGATTATATGGTGCAGAAAGCCGTTGAAATGGGCGCGGCCCGTCTTGGCGCGGTGATGACACTGCACACAATGGTCTCGCGCTTGAATCTGGAGCGGATGCAGGCCAATGCCATCGAAGCCGCCGAGCAATGCACGATGATCGCCGTGCCGGAGGTTCTGCCCGAACAAAAACTCGAGACCATGCTCGCCCAGCGCGGCAAGGATGATGTGCTGGTGTTTTGCGACGAGGCCGCCCCGATGACCTCGCCGTTGAAAGCGCTGGCCGCGATTGGTCCCGACAGGACGATATCCGTGCTGGTCGGACCGGAAGGCGGGTTTTCCGATGCCGAGCGCACCCTTATTCTGGCCCAACCCGATGTCATTGTCCTGTCACTGGGTCCGCGTATCCTGCGGGCCGATACCGCGGCGGTTGCCGTCATGGCTTTGGTGCAAGCGGTATGCGGTGATTTGACATAAAAAGAATGTAATATTTTTAAATTCACAAAAATGCTTACATTTTGTCTTCTTCGCTTTGTGTGCCCTGTCGTGTTACATTTGTCACTTGTTGAAACTGGAAGAAATTATGGCCCGCGACCAATTTGATCCCACCCCGATTGAGAGCCGCGACGAGTTGGTCGCCTGGTTTGAAAAGGGCCCCAAGCCTGCCTCCCAGTTCCGGATCGGCACCGAGCATGAAAAGGTTCCCTTTCTGACCGGCACCACCGACCCTGTGCCCTATCACGGGCCGCATGGCATCGGGGCTTTGCTCGGGGCGCTGGCGCAAGAAAGCGGCTGGGAACCGATCATGGACGGATCGTCGATCATCGGGCTGGCTGATTCGGTCGGGGGCGGAGCGATTTCGATCGAACCGGGCGGACAGTTCGAGCTGTCGGGTGCGCCTTTGGCCGATATGCATGCGGTTGCGGCCGAATTGCAGGGCCATCTGGATGCCGTGCACCGGATCGGCGAACGGTTGGGCATTTCCTTCCTGTCGCTGGGCTGTAGCCCGATCTGGTCCCGCGCCCAAACGCCGGTGATGCCGAAGGGCCGTTACCAGATCATGGCCAATTACATGCCCAAAGTCGGCACGATGGGCCTTGATATGATGTTCCGGACCACCACGGTGCAGGTCAATCTCGATTTCTCGTCCGAAGCGGACATGGTCAAAAAGATGCGGGTGAGTCTGGCTCTCCAGCCGATTGCCACGGCCTTGTTTGCCAATTCGCCGGTGATGGATGGCAAGGCCACGGGCTTTGTCTCGACCCGTGGTGAAATCTGGCGGCATACCGATGCCGACCGTTCGGGCCTGATCCCCTTCGCTTTCGAGAGCGGCATGGGCTTTGACCGCTATACCGAATGGGCGCTGGATGTGCCGATGTATTTCGTCAAGCGCGGAGATACCTATCACGATGTTGCGGGGGCCTCGTTCCGCGATCTGATGAATGGCACATTGCCGGCTCTGCCGGGTGTGCGGGCGACGCTGTCGGACTGGGTCAACCATCTGTCGACACTTTTTCCCGATGTGCGGCTCAAACGCTATATCGAAATGCGCGGCGCCGATGCCGGACCTGTCGACATGCTGAATGCACTGCCCGCCTTCTGGGTCGGTCTGCTTTATGACGATGCCGCGCTTGAGGCGGCTTGGGCGCTGGTGAAGGACTGGACGGCACAAGACAGGCAAGCCCTGCGGGACGGTGTGCCTGTGACAGCCCTCAAAACCGTGTCGCGTGGCCGCACAGTGCAAGACATTGCCCGTGATGCCGTGGCCATTGCCCGACAGGGCTTGCAGGCCCGCGGGCTTGGCGAAGCGAAGTTCCTTGATCCGCTCGATGCGATCATTGCCGATGGCCGCACGCTGGCCGAGCATCTTCTGGCCCGTTACGGTCAGGATTGGCGCGGGGATGCCGACCGGATTTTCAAGGAAAATCTGCTCTGAACCGGCCCTGAGGGCCGGTTTCCTCCACCGCTTGCAAAAGCTGACCTGCCATTCGCGGATCAGCATGGCGTGCTGTGCTGTTGTTGGATAGGATTGCGGTCTGTGGTCACGCCAAGCGCCGCACACAGACATATGTGATATCCGATCCCAGCTCTTTTATCCGGTGAAGCCGTGCCGACGCGCCCTGTCCCCAAAATGCAACGTTATGACTATACGCTCTATGCGGCCGCGGTCTTTGCATGGGGCACATCCTGGTTTGCCATGCATCTGCAAGTCGGTGTGGTGGCTCCCGAAGTGTCGCTGTTCTACCGTTTTGCGACCGGCACAGGCCTGATGATGCTGTGGGCGGTGATGTCGGGCCAGACCTTGCGCTTCTCGCTCAAGCAACATGTGCGCCTTGCATGTCTGGGCGCGTGCATCTTCTCCAACAATCTCCTGATGTTTTACAACGCCGCATTGACCATCAATTCGGGTCTGCTGGCCGTGGTGTTTTCGATGGTCGCGGTGATCAATCCGCTGGTCGGCTCGATTGTGCTCAAACAGCCGATCCAGCGGCGTATTCTGGTGGCGGCCGCAGTCGGCATTGTCGGTGTCGCGCTGATGTTCGGGCCGGAGACCTTGCTGTCCCGACATGAAGGCACGTTGCGCGGTCTGGGCTTTGCCGGACTGGGCGTATGCTTTTTCGTGACGGGCAACATGCTGTCGGGGCGGATTCAGGGCAAAGGCACTTCCGTGGTGTCGGCCAATAGCTGGGGCATGTTTTACGGGGCGGCTTTGTTGTTCTGTGTCGCTGTGATCAAGGGCGCGGAATTTACCATCGATATGTCGCCGACCTATCTCGGCTCTTTGCTGTGGCTGTCGACGATTTCGACCATTCTGGCGTTTTTTGCCTATCTGACCCTGCTGGGGCGGGTCGGTGCGGCGCTGGCGGGCTATACAACCGTGATGTTTCCGGTGCTGGCGCTGGGGATTTCGACCCTGTTCGAGAATTACCAGTGGAGCCCGCTGTCCTGTCTGGGGCTTGTGCTGGTGCTGGCAGGCAATGTCGTGGCCCTGCGCCGCGCCTGAAGCTGGTTACCTCCGATTCACCATTCTGCCTGAAAGCAGGGGCAGAACAGCCAAAGATTGAGACGCGTTAACTTTTTCAACAGGGGCGGCAGGGCAGTGTGGCCCCATCGACGGACTGTTGGAAAGTAGACCCATGCGTTTGCGGACTTTGAAATCACTCATCAGCGGGCAGGACCAGCGCGCCGCCCAATATGCTTTTCTTGTCTGGATTTTCGGCATGGGCATTATCTGGTCGATCATCGGGATCGCCGACAGCCTCGCCCATTACTGGAATACCCCACTGCCACCGGGTTTGATCGACTGAGGGAATTGACCCTTTCGCCTGCGCCCGCTCAGGCGCCGCCCATCATCCGGCTGATGATCGATTGCATTGTATGGATGTGTTGCTCCTGCGCCTCGCGGCTGGTCGCCAGCATCTGGGCAAAGGCATCGACGCTCTGTTCGACAGGATCGGGAGGCAATTCGGGTTCGGGTTCCGGTTCGGGCTCTTCGGGAGCCAGACCCATCATCGAGGCCATCATCGCGCCCCAGGCGGCCCCGCCATCTTCGGCGGCTTTGCGGCTGTCGGCCTGCGGTGCAGGGGCGGCCTTGGCGGGCTGAAACGCCGCCTGACCCAGGCCCTTGGCCAGCGTTTCGGCCATCACGGGCAGAAAATCCTGCAAAATCTGGGCATTGATGCCGCTGATCATCGCGGCCTGTTCGGCAATCGGGTTGACGGCGGGTTTGGTCCCGAAAAACAGCTGCATCGGATCGATCGATTGCACACGCTCGGGCTGGAACATGGCCAGCCAGTCATGGCTTGTCGGGGCTTGCTGGCGCAATCCATACATGAAAGCGGGCATCAGCGCGGCGGTCGCGCGCATGATATCCTGCTGGCTCAGGCCGAAGCGCGGGGCCTGCTCCTGAAAAAACGGATTGCCGAATTTGGTCATGACATCGAACGGATTCACCATTTTTATCTCACTCTTTTGAACCGGACGCCCTGAAATGATCAGCGAATGTGCTAGTTGTGCGCGTTCTGGCCCGATTTGGCAATCAGACGATAGGCCCAGACCACCGCCGCAATGCCGAAACAGATCGCACCCACGGCCTGTCCCAGAAGTGCTCCCTTCGCACCGGCTAGAGCGGCTCCGGCATAGGCAAAGGGAATGGTGCCGATGGTGGCTCGGCCCCAGTTGAACAATGTCGCCAGCAAGGGCGCTCCCAGATTGTTGAAGGCGGCATTGGCGACAAACAGGCCGCCGTTGAACAGCCATGTGCCCGCCAGAATTTCACAAAAGAACCGCAACAGCAGGGCAGTGTCCGCTTCGGCCCGAAACAGGGTACCCAGCCAGTCCGCCCCGATAATCAGGATCAGCCAAGCCACCGCCACCAGAGCCGCCGAGAGTTTGAGCGAGGCCGTCAGCGTATCGCGCACCCGCCCGAAATGTCCGGCCCCCAAATTCTGTCCGAAAATCGGCCCGACAGCGCCCGACAGCGCGAAGAGTGTGCCGAAGGCCAGCGGGACAAGACGGGTAATGATGGCATTGGCCGCCACCGCCTCGTCGCCGTAAGGGGCGATGATGGCGGTCATAAAGGCGTTTGAGACGGGGGTGGCAATATTGGTCAGAATGGCGGGCACAGCCACAGCCATGATCACCCCCGCATGCTCCTTGAAGCCCTTCAGGCTGAACGGCCCGACCAGATCATGCACTTTGACCGCGCCGTAATAGCCCAATCCGCAATAGATCATGCGCGAGATCACCGTGGCCCATGCCGCGCCCTCGGTGCCCAGACCCAGGCCGAAAATCATGATCGGATCGATGGCGGCCGTGATGCAACCGCCGATCAGCGTGACCAGCATGGCGCGGCGGGCATCACCGACGGCCCGCAACAGGCCAGAAAATCCCATGCCGATCGCCAGCAACAGATTGGAGGGCATGCAGATCAGCAAAAACCGGTAGGCGACCTCATAGGCCTCGTTGCGCGCACCCAAAGCCGTCAACAAAGGCCCGAGCGCCAGCATGACCAGCAGGATCACCACCGCACTGGTCGCCAGACAGATGACCAGCGAGGTCGAGGCCAGCTTGCGGGCGCGCACTCCATCGCCCGCCCCCAAAGCCCGTGACACGCTTGCACCGATGGCAATCATCAGGCCGACATTGACCGAGGTCGAGAAAAACAGCACCGCCGTGGCATAGCCGACACCGGCGGTCAGATTGACATCCCCCAGCCACGAGACATAGAGCAGGGACAGGAAGTCGACGGCAAAAATCGCCACCAGACCGATACTGCCGGATGCCGTCATGATGCTGACATGGCGCATGATCGACCCGTTGGTGAACACCGCTTTCGATGCTGGAGGCTTGTCATCTGCCACGGGTCTGGTGTCGGCGCTGGGGTCGGTCACAAACGGTCTCTTTTCATGGGCGGGACAATGAACTTTCTTGTGCAAGATGTGCTTGTGACAGGTTTTCTTGTCAAAGGCGAGCCGGACGGCTTGACAGTTTGCGGGCCTCGCCTCCACAACAGGGCGAAGTGCCCCTTGTCCGTGTCCGAACCTGTTGGATCTTATGCCGTCACACCCTGATCCCGTTATCAGCACCTCCCAGCCCTCGTTGCATATCATGCTGTGCGCCCCGCGTGGCTTTTGCGCGGGTGTGGTGCGGGCGATTGATGCGGTGGAACAGGCTTTGAAACTCTACGGTGCGCCGGTCTATGTGCGCCACGAGATCGTGCATAACAAATATGTCGTCGAAAGCCTCAAGCAAAAGGGTGCTATTTTTGTCGACGAGCTGGACGAAGTGCCCGATGGCAAGGCTCCGGTGATTTTTTCGGCCCATGGCGTGCCCAAATCCGTGCCTGACGAGGCCAAAAAGCGCGGGTTGTTCGCCCTTGATGCCACCTGTCCGCTGGTGACCAAAGTGCATCGCGAGGCCGAATTGCATCACCGGCGCGGCCGCACCGTGGTGCTGATCGGCCATGCCGGACATCCCGAAGTGATCGGCACCATGGGGCAATTGCCGGACGGGGCGGTACTGCTGGTCGAAACGGTGGCCGATGTCTTGTCCTTAAACCCCGACCATCCCGACCGGCTGGCCTATGCCACGCAGACGACCCTGTCGGTCGATGATACCGAGGCGGTGATTGTAGCCCTTAAAAGCCGTTTCCCCGATATTGCTGGCCCGCATAAGGAAGATATTTGCTATGCGACCACCAACCGTCAGGAATCGGTCAAGCAGATCGCCCCCAAAGTGGATGCGATGATTGTGGTGGGTTCGCCCAATTCCTCCAATTCCCAACGCCTGCGCGAAGTGGCGGAACGGGCGGGATGCAAGGTCTCGGCCCTTGTGTTGCGCGCGACCGATATTGATTGGACCGTGTTTGAAGGCATCAACCGGTTGGGGATTACGGCGGGTGCATCAGCCCCCGAAGTTCTGGTGGAAGAAATCATCGATGCGTTTTCCCAACGCTATCATGTGACTGTAGAAACATTCATGACGGCGGATGAAAGCGTATTCTTTCCTCTGCCACGCGCCTTGCGCGAGAGTGAGACGGAGTAGGTCCTTGGCTGTTTATACCGATGTGTCCGATGAGGAATTGACGGAATTTGTCACCCAATATGCGATCGGCGATGTGCTGTCGGCCAAAGGCATTGCCGAAGGGGTCGAAAATTCCAACTTCCTGCTGCACACTACCCAAGGGTTTTTCATCCTCACCCTCTATGAAAAGCGGGTGAAAGAGGAGGATCTGCCGTTCTTTATCGGCCTGATGGAGCATCTGGCGGGCAAGGGCTTGAATTGCCCGCAACCGGTCAAAACCCGTGAGGGACAGGCTTTGGGCCGTCTGGCGGGGCGACCGGCGGCGATTGTAACCTTTCTGGATGGGATGGGTGTCAAACGGGCCACGGCGGCCCATTGTTTCGCGGTCGGCGCGGCCTTGGCCCGATTGCATCGGGCGGGAGCCGATTATCCGGTCAAACGCGAGAATGCCTTGTCTGTTTCGGGCTGGCGGCCTTTGTTCGAGCAAGCCCGCGAGCGCGCCGATACGGTGATGCCGGGCCTTGCAGAGGCGATTTCCGAGGCATTGCAAGAGCTGGAACAGAATTGGCCGGCCGATTTGCCGCGTGGTGTCATCCATGCCGATCTGTTTCCCGATAATGTGTTTTTCATCGGGCCGGAATTGTCGGGGCTCATCGACTTCTATTTCGCCTGCAATGATGATTTTGCCTATGATCTCGCCATCGGCCTGAATGCCTGGTGTTTCGAGAATGACGGCTCGTTCAACCTGACCAAAGGGCAGGCCATGCTTGCGGGCTATCAGCAAGAGCGCCCTTTATTGCCCGAAGAGATCACTGCTTTGCCGATCCTGTGCCGTGGTGCCGCCCTGCGTTTCATGCTGACGCGTCTGGTTGACTGGCTCAATGTGCCGCCGGGGGCTTTGGTGCGGCCGAAGGATCCGCTCGAATATTTCAAGAAGTTGCGGTTCCACCTGCGCGCCACCTCGGCAGCCGATTACGGTTTTTGAGATGGGCATGGTGCGGGTCACGATCTATACCGACGGGGCCTGTTCGGGCAATCCGGGGCCGGGCGGCTGGGGGGCTTTGCTGGTCTATGGCGAGGCCCGCCGGACGATTTGTGGCGGCGAGGGCGAGACCACCAACAACCGCATGGAATTGATGGCCGCCATTATGGCGCTGGAAACCCTGTCGCGGCCCTGTGATGTCGATCTGTGGACCGATTCACAATATTTGCGGCAGGGCATTACCGAATGGCTCAAGGGCTGGAAGCGCAATGGCTGGAAAACTGCCAGCCGCCAACCGGTCAAAAATGTCGATCTGTGGCAACGCCTCGACGAGGCGCAGGCGCGTCATCAGGTGGCGTGGCATTGGGTCAAAGGCCATGCGGGCCATACCGAAAACGAGGAAGTCGACGGGCTGGCCCGCGAGGGCATGGCACCGTTTCTGCCCCAAAAACCCCATAAAAAAGAGGCCGCAGATCCTGCGGCCCCTGATCAGAAACAGTAATGTCTCAGAGCTGTTTCAGCATGGCTTCCGCGCCGGACACATCGGCCTTGCTCGGAGCGTCTTCGACGTTGAGGCTTTTGACCACGCCGTGATCGACGATCATCGAATAACGCTGTGAGCGGGTCCCCAGACCGAAGCCCGAACCGTCGAAAGCCAGACCCAGCGCTTTTGCGAAATCGCCATTGCCGTCGGACAGGAATTCGATCACGCCTTCGCCGCCGGTGGCCTTGGCCCAAGCCTTCATCACGAAGACATCGTTGACGCCGGTGACCAGAATGGCATCAATGCCCTTGGCTTTGATTTCGGCCGCATGGGTGACATAACCGGGAAGGTGGTTCTTGTCGCAAGTCGGGGTGAAAGCGCCCGGCACGGCAAACAGCACGACCTTGCGGTCATTGAACAATTCTGCGGTGGTTTTGGGAGCGGGACCGTTTTCGGTCATGACGCGGAAGGTGACTTCTGGCAGATGCGCGCCAACAGTAATGCTCATTTTATCCTCCAGATTGATATCGGTGACGGTTAGGCTTCGGACCGGTCTTTCCGACCCATCCTAGACTCTTGTCTAATCTAAGGCGCACGGCCCTGCTTGTCGAGTGTTGCACGCGTTTCAATCCCCGCGCCTTGCGTTGAAAGCGTGATGATCAGCTCCAAACCTGACAAGGGGCTGTCGGCCTGCGGCTTTTCTTCGATGGCAACCTGATCGCGCCGGATACGCCGACCGGCCGGATCGGTCGCCAGCGAGCGGCGCACAGGCTGGCCGAACACCCAGCCTTCCGGCCCTTCGACAAAGATATCGCCCTCCTCGGTTCCGGCAGGCCAGACAGTTTCCAGTTCCAGCACCTTGTCTTGCGCGGTGATGGCACGCAAGGACAGCGGGGCTTGGGCATTCAGCGCAACGGCAACAGGCACTTTGTCCAGTGTTTCGCGGATCAGGGTGTGGCTGGCTGTATTGCGGGTACTGCGCGGTGACAGCGTCAAGGCTCCATCAAAATGGGCGGGCATGCACAGGGTTTCGCACACGGCGTAATCAAGCGACAATTTCAGTTGCACAGGCTGTTTGGGATCAAGCGGGAGAACCTTCAACGGCAGGACGAGGTGGTCATGATAGCCGATCGAGGAGCCGGATTGATCCTGAAACCGCACCGGTACCGGCCACAGGACCTCGACCGACCGCAGATTGCGTGAACCTGTCCAAGAGAACACAGGCGGCAGGCCGGAATCACCCACTGTGCGCCAATAGGTTTTGACCTTTGGAGCCAGGCGGAATTCCAGACCACCCCACAACACAACCTCATCCGGTGGCGTGCTCTGGCTTGCCCCTTCCAGCAGGCTCAGCCGCGCCAGCTCGCTGGCCGGTTTGATGGCCGTTTGGGCGACAACCGGCAAAAAGGGCATCATGCAAGCCAGCACGGCACCCAATAAAACCGAACGGAATCCGGTGATTGCGGCGTGATCGGCAGGTGCAGGCCGGTTTTTGTGCGTTTTTTTGATTGTCACCGATTGCTTTCTCTCATGAAAAATCTAGCATCAACCGGATAAAAGGGGTGAAAGCATGTCAAAGGCAAGGGCTAAGTTATTAGCCGGATCTGCGGGGAATGTTGTCGACCAGAGCTGCTCAGGCCGCTTTCTGGTGGCCACGCCCGGCATGCTGGACGAGCGTTTCGAGCGCAGTGTGATCTATATGTGTGCCCATTCCGATGAGGGCGCAATGGGCATTATCATCAACCATCCGGCCACGCATCTGGCTTTTCCGGCGATCCTCGAACAACTCGATCTGCTTGATATCGAAGCACCCGCGCCTGTCCAGAAAATGCTGGATGCTGTGCCGGTGTTTCGCGGCGGGCCGGTCGAACCCGGGCGTGGCTTTGTGCTCCATTCCGGGGATATTGTGCTGGACGAAAACAGTTTGAAGGTCGGTGACCAGATTTATCTGACCACCACGCTCGAAATGCTGTCTTTGATCTCCAAAGGACAAGGCCCGCAAGAGGCCCTGTTTGCTTTGGGCTATGCGGGCTGGGCACCGGGCCAGCTCGAACAGGAATTGCAAGGGGATGGCTGGCTGACCTGCCAGATGGACCGAAGCCTGTTGTTCGACAAGCATCATGAAACGAAATACCAGCGCGCTCTGGGCAAGATCGGTATCGATCTGGCGCAGTTTTCGACTGTCTCCGGCCACGCCTGAACCTGCGTCACCTCAGGATTGGGACGGGACACCCAACAGCGAGCGGGTTTGTGAGGCGGTCATCGGCGGGCCGATAATCAGGCCCTGGCCGTATTCGCAACCGACGGCACGCAAGGCATCGGCATCCTCTTCGGTATCCAGCCCGTCTGCAACCACCGTCATGCCTAGATCCTGTGCGAGACCGACCACCGAGCGCAAAATGGTGGGCCGCTGGCCGCTGGCATCAGGCCGCAACAAGGCCCGCGAGATTTTCATGATATCGAACGGGAAGCGTTGCAAATAGGACAGCGAGGAATAACCGGTTCCGAAATCATCCAGCACAAGGCCGATCCCGTTTTCAGCCAGCCGCGCCAGCACGCGCGAGGCATATTCGGGGTTATCCATCACGCCGTTCTCGGTAATTTCCAGCCGCAACGAACCACGCCGGACCGAGTGGCGGGCCAGAATGGCCTTGATGTCCTGCACCAGATCATGTTCGAGCAATTGACGGCCCGAGACGTTGACGGTGGCAAAAATCGGTGGATCAACCTCCAAGGCATCCTGCCAGAGGCTCAACTCGCGTGCCGCATTTTCCAGCACGATCTGCGACAATTCCATCGCAAAGCCGTTGTCTTCGGCCAGATCGAGAATTTCGCGGGCCGAGAGTGTCGCATAGGCCGGTGAATCCCAGCGCGGCACAGCCTCGAAGCCGATGATCGAGCGGTCATCAAGCCGCACAATCGGCGTAAAGCGCACCACAATCCGTTCGCTTTCCATCGCCTGACGGAAGTCATTCTCGATTGCCGCACGGTCTGTCCGGAATGCGCGCATCGCCGGGCGGAACACGTCGATCCGGTCGCCGCCTTGCCGCTTGGCATGGGTCATGGCGATTTCGGCATTGCGGAGCAGGTCCTCGGCACCCGTTTCGGCCATTGGATCGGGCAGGGCAATACCGATCGAGGCCGTCAGCGAGATTTCCTTGTCACCATAATTGACGGGGGCGGCAATGGTCTTGCGCACGGCATCGGAAAAGGCGGTGATGGGTCCGGGCTCGCGCTCCGACAGCAACAAAATCGCAAAGCGGTCTGCGCCCAACCGCGCCAGCGTGTCCTGCGGGCGCAACAGACGGCCAATGCGCCGCGCCATGGTCAGCAGAATCGTATCGCCGCCGGCAATGCCCATCCGCTCGTTGAGCGAGCGGAACCGGTCGAGATCGACCATCATCACCGTCGAGCGGATGCTTTCGCCGCCCCGTGTCAGGGCCAGCAAATGCGAGACACGGTCGAGAAACAATCTCTCATTCGGCAAAGCGGTCAGATGGTCGCGCACCGCGTCTTTCAAAATCCGTTGCTCGGCCAGTTTGGTGCCGGTGGTTTCTGTCAGACTGCCGACCACGCGGATCACCGCGCCGTCGGTGGCAACCAGCGGACGGGCCTTGAGCAGGAACCACAGATAATGCCCGTCATTGCCCTGCATGCGGAAATCCAGTTGCAACCGCCCGCGCGCCTGTTCGAGGGCGGCATCAAGGGTGGCGCGGAACCTGTCGCGGTCAAACGGATGCAACAGATCGATCCAGCGCGCGGCAGGGCCGGTCAGCGCGCCTTCGCTCATGCTCAGGGCCGTTTCGATTTCCGCGCCAACCGTGACCTTGTCGGCCATCACATCCCAATCGAACACGGAGTCACCCGAACCGTTGAGGGCGAGGGCTTTGCGCTCGCTGTCGCTGACCAGACCTTGGGCCAGCACGCCGCTTGAAAAAGCGTGTTGCATCACGGTAAAGCCGATCAGCATCACCAGAATGACCACACTGCCGACCGATACGACCGGAGCCAACTCGTCCTGCAGGTTGCCGATCAGGATAAAGCTGGTGCCTGTCACCCAGACCAACAGCATCAGCCATGTCGGGATCAGCAAAACCGCACGGTCATAGCCGTGGGTGGAGAGATAGACGATCAGGACGAACCCGATGACTGCAATCGCCCCGATCGAGATCCGGGCAATCCCTGCCGCCATTGCGGGGTTGAACCAGGCCAGACCGACCAGAGCCAGCAAAACCAACAGCCAGCCGATGGTAAAATGTCCATAACGCACATGCCAGCGGTTGAGATTGAGATAGGCGAACAGGAAGACCAGCAGAGTTGCCGACAGCACCACTTCCGATCCGGCGCGATAGACGCGGGCCGCTTCTGCCGTCAGGTTGAACAATTGCAACAGAAAGCCGAAATCGACACTGACATAGGCCAAGGCCGACCAAGCCAGAGCCGCCGCCGCCGGAAAAATCAACGCGCCTCGGACCACCACAACAATGGTCAGGATCAGCGCCAGCAAAGCGGCAATGCCGATGACCATGCCGTGATAGAGGGTCAGGCTGGTCATCCGGTCTTTGTAGACTTCCGGGTTCCACAGGGTGAATTGCGGCAACAGGGGCGAGGCGCGCTCGGCCACATAGGTGACGGTTGCACCCGGCTCCAGCGTGATTTCGAAAATATCTGAATCCGCACTTTCGATCCGCTCGGGACTTTCGCCCGCGCTCGATGTCACGGCGGTAATCCGCACAGAGCCGAGATCGGGCAGTAAAATGCCTGATCCGATCATGCGGAAATGCGGAGCCACCAGCCAGCGGGTGATGGGTTCCTCGCTGTCGTTTTTCAGCGCAAAGACGATCCAGTCCGGATTGGTGCCGTTTTCTTTGGCCGAAATCGCCATGCGGCGCACAATTCCGTCCGGGCCCGGCGCTGTCGAAATCTGGATCACGTCACCGTCCGAACGGTGGAATTCCACCCGCCGGAGCAGATCGATCACAGGCGTATTGCTGGTCACGCGCATCGCCTCTGCCGCCTGTGTGGGGGCAGAAAAAACGGCTAAGCCCGTGATCACGGTCAAAACAGCAAGGACAATGCGCATCAACGGCAAACGGATGATCCTGTATGGACCTGACAAAGCAGGCGGGTCTGGGTGTGGACGGTATGCCCGCAGCACAGGGACGCGGGCAGGGCTGACATTAAAGAAAGATTGGGCGAGAGCAACAGGGCATCGCGTTTGCTCACAGAAACCGGCCCTCAAAGCGGCACAAAATCACCCTGTAACCGTGTAAAATCGGGCAGACCGGTATGGGGTCCGATCACAGCGAAAGTGGGTTGGCCTTGCAACAGACGCTCTGCCGCCTGTTTCAGGCTGTCTTGATCAACGGATTGGATCCGCCGTGACAATTCCTGACCGGAAGGCACACGGCCATAGGCCAGCAATTGCCGCGCCATCTGGTCGGCCCGACGGGTCGGGGATTCGCGGGCTGTCAGCATGCCGACCTTGATCTGCGCCTTGGCCCGCGCAATTTCTGCGGGTTCGAGTTGTGCGGCGGCCTGTCGCAACTGGTCGATCATCACGGAGGTGAATTGGCCCGCATCCTTGGCCCCCGTGCCGCCATAGATGCCGAAAATGCCTGTATCGGAAAACGGGGTGAAAAAGGCATGGACATCATAGCAAAGGCCGCGCTTTTCGCGCAGTTCCTGAAACAGTCGTGATGACAACCCGCCTCCCATCACCTGCGCAAACACATGCATGGCCTCGTGCAGGGGATCATGGAAGGACACGCCTTCGGCACCAATGACCAGATGGACCTGTTCGAGCTTGCGCTTTTGCCGCATATCGCCGCCATGATAGGGGCAGGCCACCGCCTGTTCGGGCTGTTGCGCTGACAGCCCGCCAAACAACCGCTCGGCCTGGGCAACCAGTGCCTCGTGATCAACGGCACCGGCGGCGGCAACCACCATGGCCGGTGCGCGGTATTGGCGGGCCAGAAAACTCCGCATCGAGGCTTGCGAGAGGGCCATCACACTGTCGGGCGTGCCGAGAATGGGGCGGCCCAGCACGGAATCGGGAAAACCCTGTTCCATGAACAGATCGAAAATCAGTTCGTCGGGCGCATCCTCGTAGGAGCCGATTTCCTGCAGGATGACCTGCTTCTCGCGTTCCAGCTCATCGGCGGCAAAAGCCGGACGGGTGACAATATCGCCGATCAGCTCAAGCGCCAGCGGCAGGTCTTCGCCCAGCACACGGGCGAAATAGGAGGTGACCTCCGCCGTGGTTTCGGCATTGAGATCACCGCCGACATTCTCGATCTCTTCGGCAATCTGGCGTGCCGAGCGGCTATCGGTGCCTTTGAAGGCCATGTGCTCGATCAGATGGGCCAGACCGTGCTCGTCCCGGTGTTCGTGGCGTGCGCCTGCGGCAATCCAGATGCCGACCGAGGCGGTGGCCAGATGATCCATCCGCTCGCTGACCACCCGCAACCCATTGGTAAGGGTGGTCAACCGGACTTGCGGATCGGGCGGCAGGATCAAACGCCCGCTCCCGACATGCGGCCATGGCGGCTGATAAACTGCTCGATGGCCTTCTGATCGTTGGCAATCACGGTGAAATGCTCCTTGCGTTCCAGCAGATCGGCCAGATGCGGCGGCAAAGCGGGACGCACGCCGGTTGCCGCAAACACAGCATCGGGGAATTTGGCCGGATGGGCTGTCGCCAGCACCACCGTGGGGGTTGCCGGATCACGGGCAAGCAATTGTTCGCCGGCCGCAACACCAACCGCCGTGTGCGGATCAAGCAGGTAGCCGGTGCGCGCCAGTGTCTCGCGCATCGTCTTGCTGACCTCGTCTTCGGAGACCCGATGGGCGGCAAAATCGCGCCGGATCGCGGCCATTCCCTCGTCGGGAATGGTGAAAGAGCCGCTTTGCGACAGACTGCCCATCATCGAACGGATCAGATCGCTTTGCTTGTTGCAGGCATCAAACAGCAGGCGCTCGAAATTGGAGGAGACCTGGATATCCATCGACGGCGAGGAGGTCGGATGCACGCCGGTCACCTCATAGCGGCCAGAAGCCAGAGTGCGGGCCAGAATATCGTTGCTATTGGTCGCAATCATCAATTGCTTGACCGGCAGGCCCATGTTTTTGGCCACATAGCCCGCCAGAACATCGCCGAAATTGCCGGTGGGGACCGAGAAGCTGACAGGCCGGTGCGGACTGCCAAGGCTGACAGCGGAGGAGACATAATAGCCCGCTTGCGCGACAATCCGCGCCCAGTTGATCGAATTGACCCCCGACAAAGCATAGGCATCACGGAAGGCATGATGGTTGAACATGCCTTTCACAATGGCCTGACAATCATCAAACGTGCCTTCAACGGCCAGGGCATGGATGTTGTCGGCCGCCACGGTGGTCATCTGCCGCCGCTGGACCTCGCTGACGCGGCCATGCGGATAGAGAATGAACACATCGACCTGCGACAGGCCACGGAATGCCTCGATCGCCGCACTGCCGGTATCGCCGGAGGTTGCCCCGACAATGGTGGCGCGTTGTCCGCGGGCTTTGAGGACATGATCCATCAAACGACCCAGCAATTGCATGGCCACATCTTTGAAAGCCAGTGTCGGCCCGTGGAACAGTTCCAGCACAAACAGATTGTCATCAAGCTGGACCAGCGGGCATTTGGCCTGATGGCGGAAGCTGGCATAGGCGCTATCGATCATGTCTGCCAGATCGGCACTTGTGACATCGCCGGCATAGGGGCCGATGACCGCTTTGGCGATATCGGCATAGGATTGACCGGCAAAACCGCTGATGGTCGCATGGTCCAGTTGCGGCCAGCTTTCGGGCCAATAAAGCCCGCCATCACGGGCCAGACCCGCCAGAACCGCATCTGAAAAACCAAGACGGGGCGCTTGCCCGCGGGTCGAGACATAATGCACGGATCACTATCCCTTGTTTATCACTATCAGGTTGCAGGATTTACCGGTTCTGACGATACCAGATCACGAATAAAGCGAAAACCGCCAAGGCCAATGTAAACCATGTGATCGCATATTGCAGGTGGTTGTCGGAAAAGCTGATGATGGTATTGCCACCCTTGGGCCAACCGTCCGCCACGGCTGTGGCATCGGCATCAATCACAAACGGGGCCACCTGCTCCAGCCCGACCGCCTTGGCCATGGCCTTGGGATCTCGCGTATAGAACAGCCTTTTGGCGGGCGCATCATCGGCATTGAACCAACTGCGCGTTTCCGGCAGGCGCAACAGACCGGTGATTATCACGGGATCCTTGCCAAGACTTTGCGGGCGATTGGCGGGATCGCGCTTGCTGTCGGGCACAAAGCCCCGATTGATCAAGACCACGGATCCATCCTCGCGTTGCAAGGGGGTGATCACCGCATAGCCCGGTGTCGGGTCGCGTTCGCCCGGTGGCGCATAGAGCATGAACAGATAGGTTTCTTGCTCGTGCAACAGGCGACCGGTGACGGTGACCTTCAAGAAATCATCGGCGGGCTTGCCAAGGCTGTTCCACTGGCTTGCCGGTGGCAAGGCAATGGCGGGTTCCGTGACGCGCGCGGTGACGCTGGCGATCAGCCTTTGCTTGGCTTCCATCCTGTCGAGTTGCCAGACCCCCAGGGCCAGCAAAACCAGCACGACAAAGCCGCTGGTCAGCATCGGCACAACAAAGCGCCGTGTGGAAGCGGATTGATTCGGTTGATTCTGGGTCATGCCGAACCGTCCTGATCGGGGCTGGATACGTCATCGGACCGCCGGGCCTGTCCGGCCTTGTGATGGAACTGCAGGGAGATCAGCACGCCTTTGAAAGGCCGCATCATGCCCAATACGATCCCTGTCATTACGGGCATCCAGACGACCATCTGCAACCACATCGGTGGGGAATAGACCGTATCGATCACCAGCATCGAGCCCAGCACGATCAGGCTTGCCAGCATGATGATGAAAATCACCGGACCATCACCCGAATCAGCCTTGGAGAAATCCTGCCCGCAGACCTCGCAAGCCGGTGCGACCTCGATAAAGCCAGCAAACAGATGGCCCGTGCCGCAATGCGGACAACGGCCACGCAATCCCGCCCAGATCGGTGAGGGGGCAACGACATTGGCTTGGGTATCGGGCTGTGGGGTTTGATGGTTCATTCAGGGATCCGATCAAAAAGGAAAAAGGCGGCCAAGGCCGCCTTTTTGGAGAGCAATACCGGCTTTTTAGTGTCCGGCGGCCGCGGCTGCTGCACCCCAATGGGAGCCCCACAGATAGAT
>CANGOE010000018.1 GCA_947455455.1 Hyphomicrobiales bacterium | reverse complement strand
GCCGGCATCGGCGTTCCGACCCATTTCGTGCGCCGCCTCCACATGCGCGAGCAGCTGATCAAGGAAGTCGAGCTCATTCCGCTGGAAGTGGTGGTGCGCAATGTCGCGGCCGGCTCGCTCTCGACCCGTCTGGGGATCGAGGAGGGCACGCAATTGCCGCGCTCGATCATTGAATTCTATTACAAAAACGATGCGCTGAACGACCCGATGGTGTCGGAAGAGCATATTACCGCCTTTGGCTGGGCCAATCCGCAGGAAATCGACGACATCATGGCGCTGGCCATCCGCGTCAATGATTTCCTCTCGGGCCTGTTCCTCGGGGTCGGCATCCGTCTGGTTGATTTCAAGATGGAATGCGGCCGCTTGTACGAAGGCGAGATGATGCGCATCGTGGTGGCGGACGAAATTTCGCCTGATTCCTGCCGGTTGTGGGATATGAAGTCCAACGACAAGCTGGACAAGGACCGCTTCCGCCGCGACATGGGCGGGCTGGTCGAAGCCTATACCGAAGTCGCCAAGCGGCTCGGCATTATTGCCGAAAACGAGCCGATCGGCGGATCCTCACCCAAATTGGTGCAGTAACACCATGTCCGGCGTGGTTCGGATGACGAATCACGCCGCACCCTTCTAAAGCCTGTCTGACCCAGCTTTGACCACCTGTTGCCCCTGCCGAGGAATTTGCCATGAAAGCCCGTGTCACCGTCACCCTCAAAAACGGCGTTCTCGATCCGCAGGGTAAGGCGATTGAATCCGCGCTCCATTCGCTCGGAATCGACGGTGTCGCCTCGGTCCGCCAGGGCAAGGTGTTCGATATCGTACTCGACAGCAGTGACAAAGCCGCCGCAGAGGCCGCCCTCAAACAGGCCGGCGAAAAATTGCTGGCCAATACCGTGATCGAGAATTATAAAGTCGAACTGCTGGATTGAGATATCGGATAGCCGTTGCGGCTTGCCCTTTCGGTCAGTTCAAATAACCGGCGCTTGCAAGTACCTGTGACGTTCGTGGTTTGTGTTTTAATCCCCGAACAATATAGGTGCTCAATGAAATTACCGGCTCTATCCGCGTGCCTCGCTTTGTTTCTTTCGGCATGCCAATCGGTCGGGCCCGGGGCGTCTTTGGCGCCATCAGCAACCAAATCATCGGTTTTAGGGCGTCCTCTCGATAAAAAATGGCAATTGGTGCGCCATGATAACCATTATAAAAATCGCAATATCATTATATCGGATTACATCTGCGATATCAGAAGCTGTAAAACGCCTGTGCTTGCCAGCTATTCAAAACTGAAGGGTGGCAAAACGGACATCAACAGCAATAGTTTTGTTGGCATTGTCGAAGAAGAATTACTGCCGGATATGAAATCGTCCGGTTTTGAAAAGAAATCGGGTCCGATGATGCAGATCCATATGGGGCACCCGATGTTGATTTATACGCTCCATTCTTCAGCCGTGCAGAAAAAATACAAAATTGTCTCGGTGGCTCTGGCCAATGACGTGTTGTATCGGATCGATATCGCCAGTGCCGACGAATCCGCCTCCAAATATGCGCATGCGGAATTCTTGGCGGCAGTGGATTACAGCGATCGCTGAGGGAGTGGTGCTTTCCCGACAATAAGCGTGATGCGGCAAGGTTGACGGCAAAAAGCCTGTTGATCATTGCCGCGTCATGCTTCAAATAAAGGATCGCTCGCAAGAGTGAGTCTTTGTCCGTTGAAGGGGTTCCCATGAAATCCGCAGTCATTACCTTCCCCGGTTCCAACCGCGAGCAGGATGTGGTCAAGGCTTTGGCGCAGGCGACCGGCAAGGCTCCGGCGGCGGTGTGGCATGCCGATCATGATCTGCCGCAAGGCACCGATCTGGTCGTGTTGCCGGGCGGATTTTCCTATGGGGACTATCTGCGGTGCGGCGCGATTGCCGGACGTGCGCCGATCATGGATGCGGTGCGCGCCCATGCCGCACGCGGCGGTCTTGTGCTCGGCATCTGCAACGGCTTCCAGATTCTGGTGGAATCCGGCCTGCTCCCCGGCATCCTGATGCGCAATGCCGATCTGCGCTTTGTCTGCCGGATGCAACATCTGCTGGTCGAGCGCAACGACACCGCCTTCACCTCAGCCTATCAGGCGGGGCAGGTGGTCAAGGTCTGCATCGCGCATGGCGAAGGCAATTACATCGCCGATGACCAGACCATCGCGCGTCTGGAAGGTGAAGGCCGCGTGGCCTTCCGCTATTGCGATGCGCAGGGCCAGCGCGGCGGCGCGAGCAATCCCAACGGCTCGATCCATGACATTGCCGGGATCTATTCCGACAATCTGCGCGTGCTCGGCATGATGCCGCATCCCGAAAACCTGATCGATTCGCTGGTCGGCGGCATTGATGGACGCGGCCTGTTCGCAAGCCTCGGCAAAGCGGCCTGATCCCTAGTCTCCCCATAGTCCGATAACAAAGTTGATGAACGGCCTGCTCAAGCGGGCTGTTCCTGCTTGATTATGTCTGCATAGCTCATCGCCTCCGTCATGCAGTGGCGGATGGGCAGTCGCAGACCCCCGATTCATAAAGCCTTGATATATCAGCCAATCTTTTGACCTGCCGCGCGGAAGGCTTCCCGCAGGGGATTGGCTTCATGAAAACAATGCCCTGATGCCTGTTTTTTCCATTTGCGCTTCGCACAGAAGCGGTCATAATTTATCACGCTATAAATAATAAAATATCAGAGGCTCACAAGAGCACCTCAAAATGGGTATGGGAGAGCAAGATGGAACGCCACTCGGTTCAGGAAGGCATGCGGATTGATTGGGATGTCGCCATTACCATGGATGACGGACTTGTGTTGCGCGCCGATGTGTTTCGCCCGCTGAAAGAGGGGCGCTATCCGGTGCTTTTGGCGCATGGGCCCTATGGCAAGCTGTTGCATTTCGAGGATGGCTATAAAACCGCTTGGGACCGCATGGTCAGCCAGCATCCCGATGTGCCGGCCGGTTCCTCCAACCGCTTCCAGAGCTGGGAAGTCTGCGACCCCGAAAAATGGGTCCCCGATGGTTATGTCTGCGTGCGCGTCGACAGCCGCGGCTGTGGCCGTTCACCCGGCTATGTCGATCATTGGTCGGCACGTGAAACGCAGGATTTCGCGACCTGTGTCGAATGGTGCGCCGATCAGGCGTGGTCGAACGGCAAAGTGGGTTTGAGCGGTATTTCCTATTATGCGATCAACCAGTGGCAGGTGGCGGCGTTGCAACCGCGCGGTCTGGCGGCGATGTGCATCTGGGAAGGCTGTGCGGATTTCTACCGCGACATGATCCGCCATGGCGGCATCCACTGCACCTTCCTGCAGAACTGGTATGACATGCAGGTCAAGACCGTGCAGAACGGCTTGGGCAAGCGCGGTCACCGCTCGCGCATGAATGGCGATTGGGTGTCGGGACCGGACACGCTGACCGACGAGGAATTGGGCTCGAACCGCCGCGATATCTATACCGATGTGATCCAGCACGAGCTGGAGGATGAATTCTACAAGAGCCGCACACCGGATTTTTCCAAGATCACGGTGCCTTTGCTGTCGGCGGCCAATTGGGGCGGGCAGGGCCTGCATCCGCGCGGCAATTTCGAAGGCTATATGCGCTCGGCCTCCGAGCATAAATGGCTCGAAGTGCACGGCATCGAACATTGGACCCATTATTACACCGATTACGGTCTGGCCTTGCAGAAGCGGTTTTTCGCCCGCTTCCTCAAAGGCGATATGAACGAATGGCAGAACGAGCCGAAGGTGCGGTTGCAGGTGCGCCATCCGGGTGAAAAATTCGTCGAGCGGATCGAGGAGGCCTGGCCCCTGCCCCGCACGCAATGGACCAACTTCAACCTGCATGCCGATGGCGGTAGCCTGTCGACCGCCGCCGAAACCGGGACAGCAGAGGTGTCCTTCAAGGCGCTGAGCGATGGTCTCACCTTTGTGACCGAGCCGTTGCCACACGAAACCGAAATCACCGGCCCGATGGCGATGCGTCTCAACGTCTCCTCCTCCACCGATGATGCCGACCTGTTTGTGGTGGTCCGTGCCTTTGCGCCCGATATGAAAGAAATCGTGTTCCAGGGTGCGCTTGATCCGCATACGCCGATCGGGCAGGGCTGGTTGCGCGTCTCCCATCGCAAGCTCGATGCCGCCAAGAGCCTGCCTTACCGGCCCTATCACAGCCATGACGAGAAACAGCTGATCGAGCCGGGCAAGGTCTACACGGTGGATATCGAAGTCTGGCCGACCTCGCTGGTCCTGCCCAAGGGCTACCGGATCGGTGTCAGCGTACGCGGGCAGGATTATGTCTATACCGGCGGCAGCGGTGGCCGCTTGTCGAACATGAAAAACGAGTTCCGTGGTTGCGGACCGTTCCTGCATGATGACCCGCGTGACCGGCCGATGTCACGCTATGGCGGCACGACCACACTCCATATCGGGCCTGATCGCGACAACTGGATCATGCTGCCGGTGATCCCGAAAGCCTGATTGTTATTCTCTTCTCGCTTCTCTCAATAAAGGTGATTTATGTCGAACACCCATCACGCCCCTCTGGTTCATGCCAATGGTCTGGCCATTCCCGCCATCGGTCTCGGCACATTCCGCGCGGAAGGCGAGGAGGCCACCAAGGCGGTCGTCTCGGCCATCAAGACCGGCTATCGCCATATCGATACGGCCCGCATGTATGGCAATGAGCGGGAAGTCGGCGCGGGCGTGCGCGCCTCCGGCGTTGCCCGTTCCGAACTGTTCATCACCACCAAAGTTCTGCATGGTGCGGAGTGGGACAATCCGGCGGTCAATACCGTGTTGCCCGCCATCGAGGACAGTCTGAAACGGCTGGAGATGGATTATGTCGATCTTTTGCTGATCCACTGGCCGCATCCGACCACCCCGATCAAGGACACCATGGCCGATCTGTGCGCGGCCAAGCGCAAGGGCTATGCCCGTCATATCGGGATTTCCAACTTCACGCTGGCGATGGTCGACGAGGCTGTCCATCATGCCAGCGAGCCGCTGTCCAACCACCAATGCGAATACCACCCCTATCTCGACCAATCGAAACTGCGCGCCAAGACCCTGTCGCATGGCATGTCGTGGACGTCGTTCTGCCCGATCGGCAAGGGTGCGGCCTTTGATGATCCGGTGATTGTCGCCATTGCCAAAGCGCATAACAAGAAGCCGTCACAGGTCATCATGCGTTGGCAGGTTCAGCAACCGGGAACCGTGGCTGTGCCCAAATCCGTGCATGCCGAACGGATCGCCGAGAATTTCGATGTGTTCGATTTCAGCCTGTCGGATGCGGAAATGGCGGCGATCTCGGCCTTGAAAAAGCCCGATGGCCGTATTGTCAGCCCGCCTTTCGCCCCCAAATGGGATGTGTAGGGACATGACCCGCTGATGGTGATCCGCTCATCCATTCTGGCAAGGGCAAAGCCCGTCCCCGCGTCGATGCAGGGACGGGACGAAGGCTCATGCCGGAAGATGGGCGACAATCCATTCGGTCACAAGGGCGGCGAGGGCATCCTCGTGGCCGGTGTAGAAATGGTTGCAATCGGCCAGCACGCGCACCGTGCACGGGCTGATCGCTTTGGCGGCAAAGGCATCGGTGGGGTAGATTTCGGCTCGTTCCTGATCGCCGCGCAACACCAGCGTCGGGCATTGGATGCGCGCCGCATTGTCGACCGTGTCGGGCACGCCGGACGCATAATCCAGAAAGGCTTCGGCGCTGATCACCCACCACCAGCCGGGCAACAGCATCAAGTCGCGCCCGCGCCCTTCAGCCACCATGGTTTTGGCGGTCGCGGTCAGTTCGTCCAGCCGGTCGCGGGCCCACAGGCCGTTGGCCGAGTTGAGCTTGGCAATGTCCTTGCCGCCGCAATGGGCCGACAGCAGAACGGCCAGCGGCGTTTCGGGATGGTCGCCCGCGTGCTGGGCCGCCAGCATGCCGCCATTGCTATGGCCGACCAGAATGGGAGCATCGAAACCGCGTTGCTTGAGCCAGAGGGCGGCCAGATTGTTGTCGGCAATCGCCTGCGCCGAGGTCTGGAATGCCCCGCCGCCGATCTCGCGGCCATGGGTGGAGGCCACCATATCATGACCGCGGCGGTTGAATGCCAGACAGGCAAAACCCGCTTGGGTCAGCACAGGCGGCAGGAAACGCGAAGGGCCGGTATAGAAATTATGGCAGTTGCCGTGCAACAGCATGACGGCACCGCGACACGCGCCCTGCGCGGGATAGAACAGCCCGTGCATCGGTTCGCTGTCGGTGGCGATTTCGATCATTTCCATCTGCAACATGATGTTCTCCCTTAGCGCTCCGGTTTTTTGGTTGCGCTTAACTTGCTGATTTATGGGCATAAAACAAGACACTAAATAGAGGCACTTGAATTCAAGGACGAAAAAATGGTCAAGACAGTCATTCAGGACGGCATGGCAATTGATTGGGATGTCGAAATTCCGATGGATGATGGCGTTGTGTTGAAAGCCGATATTTTCCGTCCGATCAAGGCCGGCAAATATCCGGTTCTGCTCACCTATGGTCCCTATGCCAAGGGGCTGGCCTTTCAGGACGGCTATCCGAGTGCCTGGGCGGAAATGATCGCGGCCCATCCCGATGTGCCCTATGGATCGAGCAACAAATACCAGAACTGGGAAGTGGTCGATCCGGAAAAATGGGTGCCGCATGACTACATCTGCATCCGCGTTGACTCACGTGGTGCGGGCCGTTCTCCCGGCTTTATCGACCATTATTCACCACGCGAAACCAAGGACTATTACAACTGCATCGAATGGGCAGGTGTCCAGCCATGGTCGAGTGGCAAAGTGGGGCTGAACGGTATTTCCTATTATGGCAGTAACCAGTGGCATGTGGCCTCGTTGAAGCCGCCGCATCTGACCGCCATGTGCATCTGGGAAGGCTTTGCCGATTTTTATCGCGACGGGGCCTATCACGGCGGGATCATGTGCACCTTCTTTGCCAACTGGTACGATATGCAGGTCAAGACTGTGCAATATGGCCGTGGCGTACGTGGGCCGACTTCCAAACTCAACGGCCTGCTGGTCTGTGGTGACGAGACCTTGAGCGACGACGAGCTGGCCAAAAACCTGTTGAGCTTCGGCGATGAAATTCTGGCGCATCCGCTCGATGACCAGTGGCACAAGGATCGTTCGCCGGTGTGGGAGAATGTCGAAGTGCCGTTCTTGTCAGCCTCCAACTGGGGCGGGCAAGGTTTGCATCCGCGCGGCAATTGCGAGGGTTTCGTCAGGGCGGCTTCGAAAGAGAAGTGGCTGGAAATCCACGGTCTGGAACACTGGACGCATTTTTACACCGATTATGGCCGTGATCTGCAATTGCGGTTTTTCGACTATTACCTCAAGGGCGATCAAAACGGCTGGGACCAGCAACCGCGCGTCAAACTCAACGTCCGCCACACCGATCATTTTGTCGAACGCGACGAGCATGAATGGCCGTTGGCCCGCACGCAATGGACCAAGTTCCACCTTGATCCCCATCGCCAGACCCTGTCACTCGAGCCAGCCAAAAGCCAAAAGGCGGTGTCCTTCGCCGCGATGGGCGATGGCCTGACCTTCCTGTCCGAGCCGCTGGACCATGAGACCGAAATCACCGGTCCGGTCGCCGCCAAATTGACGATTTCCTCGAGCACCGAGGATGCCGATCTGTTCCTCGTGGTCAGGGTGTTTACCCCCGATCTGCGCGAGGTGACTTTTCCGGGTGCGATTGATCCGCATACGCCGATTTTCCAGGGCTGGTTGCGAGCTTCCCACAGAAAGCTCGACCCCGCACTGACACAGCCCTACCGGCCCTATCACACCCATGACGAGAAACAGCCTCTGGTGCCGGGCGTGCCTGTCGAGGTCGAGGTGGAATTCTGGCCCAGCGGCATTGTCGTGCCAGCCGGTCATCGAGTGGCCCTGAGTATTCGCGGGCGCGATTATATCTGGCAGGAATCCACCGGAAAAAAACTGTCCAACTTCAAGAACGAGTTGCTAGGTTGCGGCCCGTTCCTGCATGATGACCCGAGAGATCGTCCGCCGGCGATATTTGGCGGAACCACAACAATCCACATCGATCCAAGGCATGACAATTATGTCCTGCTGCCGATCATCGGATGAGCGCATAACGACTTCAATAAACTGCAACAGGAGGAACGACTATGACACTTTCACGGCGTACTTTGGTTCAAGGGGCAGCGACAGCCGGTCTGGCTTCGCTGGTTGGCACACGTGTCAACGCCCAATCCTCGGAGCCGATCCGCATCGGCCTTCTGACCGTCAAAACCGGTCCGCTGGCCTCCGGTGGTCTCGATATGGAACGCGGTCTGCTCATGTATATGAAAGAGCGCAACAATATGATTGCCGGCCGCAAGGTCGAAATCTTCTCGGCTGATACCGCCAGCAACCCGCAACAGACCCGCACCAAGGCACAAGAACTGCTCGAGCGCGACAAGGTGCATTGCTATATCGGTCCGTTAGCGGCTTTCGAGGCGCTGGCCATTCAGGACTATATCGCAGAAAAAGGCGTGCCGACTTTGTCTGTGGCCGCCGCCGAAGACATGACACAGCGCAAGCCGAACCCATGGTTCGTGCGTGCGACGTCGACCTCGTCGCAATGCTCCAGCCCGCTGGCCGATTATTGCGCCAAGGAACTGAAGTACAAGAAGATCATCACCATCGGTTCCGACACCGCTTACGGCCATGAAATGTGCGCCGGTTTCCAGCGCGTGTTCGAAGAAAACGGCGGCAAGATCGTCCAGAAGCTCTGGGCGCCGCTGACCGTGCCCGATTATGCCACCTATATCGCCCAGTTGAACTTGAAGGCTGATGCGATCTTCTCGGCTTTCGAAGGCTCCAACGGCTTCCGCTTCACCCGTCAATTTGTCGAATATGGTCTGAAAGACAAGTTGCCGATCGTTGGCGGCATGACCCATCTCGATGAATCGGTGTTGCGCAACATGGGTGACGAAGCCCTTGGTACCATCACCTCCTGCTGGTATTCGGCCGAACTCGACAACCCGATCAACAAGCAGTTCGCCGCCAACTTCCGCAAGGAAGCGGGCTATGATCCGGGCTTCTACGGTGCGGCCACCTATGCCAACGGTGCCATTCTCGAAGCCGCCATCAAGGCGATCAACGGCAATGTCGAAGACAAGAACGCGCTGATGAAAGCCCTGCGCGCCACCAAGGTTGAGACCTGCCGTGGCCCGGTGTCGTTTGACGAATATGGCAATGTCGTCGGCAATGTCTACATCCGCAAGGTTGTGCGCAAGGAAGGCCGTCTGGTTAATTCCGTGGTCAAAACCTACGAAAATCTCTCGCAGTTCTGGACCTACAATCCGAAGGAATTTTTGGCTAATCCGGTTTATTCCCGCGATTATCCGCCTGCAAAAAATCTCGAAAATTGATCCGTTCGGGATTGATGGAACCACAGGCCTGCCGGAGCAATCCGGCAGGTTTTTTTGGCTACAGGCTTCGCGGCAGAAAGCGCGAAAACACCGCCATGGTCAGGGTCAGCACGCCGCTGGTCACAAAGACAAAGGGAAGCGGCAGAAACGACAGCACAAAGGCCATGATACCGGGAAAGACAATCGGGCTGATATGTCGGAAGGTCATGAAAATCGAGGTCATGGCCGTACGGTCATAATGGCGCACAGCCCGCAAAAACGGCACATTGCCTGCCCCGTCGATCATGCAGGCAAACAGAGCCGCCAGACAAAACAGGCCGATGCTGGTTTGCGGCATCTCCAGCGAGGCGGCAATGGCGGCCGCGATACTGCCGGTCCCCGCCATCCCATAGCCCAGACTCAGCAGGTTGCGGACACCAAAGCGTCGCCCCAATTTGCTCCATTTCGGGGTCAGGATCAGCGGCAACATCCCGATGGTGACCAGCGCTCCGCCCACTGCGGGAGAATAGCCGACGCTGGTGACATAAATCGGGATATAGATGAAAAAAATCACCCACCAGCCATTGCGCCCGAAGGCCAGAATCCATGACAACAGCAAACGCGGCTGGCTGATAAACCGGCCGGCCAACCGGATCGGATTGGTGCCTGCGACAGTATCCGAAGCCATGGTCTGGCTCGCGGGCAGTCGCATGGCGAGAAACACTGTCATCAAGGTCAGTGAGGCCATCGCGGCCACCGCATAGGTGGTCCATTGCGCAATATTCTGGTGCAGGGCCACACCGATCCATGGCGAAAGGGCATAGGCGCCACCGGCAATCATCATGCGCTTGGGCTCGAACTGGTTCAGCTCGCGGCGCGGAATGTGATCGAGCATATACAGGCTCAGCATCACATCCATCGAGGCATAGGCCAGCGCCTGCATGATCAATCCGCACACCAATCCGGCGGTGGTGTGGGATGCCAGCAAAGCCACACTGCATATTTGCGCGCCGAGTGCCAGACAGGTGGCAAGCCTGCGGCTTAGGCCTTTGAGGACCGTGGGAATAACCAGAATGGTAAACAGTCCGGTAAAGGCCACAAAGAAATAGACAAGGCTGACCGTGCGGGCCTCGCCCAACAGCTCATAGGCCTGCAGTGGCACCACCGACAACAGCATCGCCCGCGATATGGCATCGCAGGTGAACAGCACGATAAACGCCGCCGTGCGCGTGCCTTCACTGTGCAATCGTGCCGGAAGCGGGGTCTGGGTGGGTGACATCGGGCCAATCGGGTCAGCAAAGCGGATAAACAACTGATCCGATTATTGGCACGGATAATGTCACCGGCTCAAGCCTTTAGGCCCGATTTGCCGCGAACAGGAAGCAGGGCAGACCTGCAAGGGGAATGCAGGGCGGCTTTATCAAAGCCAAACCTTCAGGTTCCGAGTATGCTTCACCCCCGCAACAATTCCGTCTTGCCCAGACTATATTGCAAACGATAGATGCCGCGTTTGATCTTGGTCGAGCCGATCTGGGTCAGGAAGGTGTCGGTCAGCGCGTGTTCGCGGATCACGATCAGGGGTTCGGGGTCGATGGTCTCGATCAGCAGGAGCCAGGCGACTTCCCGATCGGGTGCGCCGCGTAATTTCTTTTCCTCTGTCATGGTCTGGTCCTGCCCGATCTGTCCGCGCAACAGATGCAGGCCGACCACGCCATCCAGACCCGCCAGATGGTCAAGCGCGGATTCAAAGGTCGCGGTGAAAACGTCATCGCCTTTGGTGGTTTCAAGCTCGATGGTCTCGATAAACACACCTTCGCCGCGCCCTCGTGTCAGGGCGACGTTGCACAAAGTGCGCGAGGTGTCGGTGAATTGTTTGACGGTGGCCAGCGTCCACGGTGTCGGATTGTTGAGGCGCTCTTTATAGGCGGGCGATTCAAGATCGGCGACGGTTTGGGTTTCGTAGAAATTGAAGAATTGCGGATGTCCGTCCACTGCGACATAGCGTCTGCCGCGCTCGAAACCGGGCAAGCCGACCCGCTCGGGAATATGTTCCTGCACATGCCAGCGGGTAAATTCGTCCTCGAAACCGGGTGTCATCCCGTTCCAGATTGCCAAAACGCCTTTGCCCAACAAAGCCATGCCGATATTCCCTGATTGATGATGCGCCAATCTGACCGATCTTGCCGTCGGATACAACCGCTCTTTGACATCCGCATTGGCCAAGGCAATGATGCGGAGCAATCATGTGCAAGTGCGTCGGGACGGGTAAGCGAGAGATGAAAAGCCATTATCGGGCGGTGGTGATCGGTGGCGGGGTGGTGGGAGCGAGCGTGCTCTACCATCTGACCAAAAAAGGCTGGCATGATGTGGCGCTGATCGAGCGCCTCGAACTGACTTCCGGTTCGACCTGGCATGCGGCAGGCGGGATGCACACGGTCAACGGCGATCCCAATGTCTCGAAACTACAGCAATATTCCATCAATCTTTACAAGGAAATCGAGGAAATTTCCGGCCAGTCTGTCGGCTTGCATATGACAGAGGGCCTGATGCTGGCCGCTACCGAGGCGCGGTGGGAATGGCTCAAGAATATCCATTCCAAAGGCCGTTATATGGGCATGCAGTTGGAACTGGTCTCGCTGGACGAAGCCGAGCGCCTGTTGCCGCTGATCGACAAGACGCAATTTGTCGGTGCGATGTATGATCCGATACAAGGCCATGTCGACCCCAACGGCACCACCTATGCCTTTGCCGGTGCGGCACGCAAGGCGGGAGCGTCGGTCCATACCCAGACGCGGGTGCTGGCGACCGTGCTCCTGCCCGATGGCCAATGGCGGGTGGACACCGACAAAGGCAGTATCACCTGCGAACATGTTATCAATTGCGGCGGGTTGTGGGCGCGCGAATGTGGCCGGATGGTCGGTCTGGAACTGCCCATTCTGGCGATGGAGCATCAATATCTGATCACCGAGGATATGCCCGAAGTGGCCGAGATCAATGCCGCCACCGGCAAGATGGTGTTGCATGCGGTCGATTTCGACGGCGAAATCTATATGCGGCAGGAGCGCGGCGGCATGTTGCTGGGCACTTATGAGCGGCATGGCGTGCCGTGGAGCCCGAAACAGACCCCGTGGGATTTCGGCCCGACTTTGTTGCCCAATGATCTGGAGCGGATTGCCGACAATCTGGAAGTGGGGTTCAACCATTTCCCTGCCTTCAAGACCGCCGGTATCAAACAGGTGATCAACGGCCCCTTCACCTTCGCTCCCGATGGCAATCCGCTGGTAGGCCCCATCAATGGCTTGCCGAATTACTGGGTGGCTTGCGGAGTGATGGCCGGCTTTTCGCAAGGCGGCGGTGTCGGTCTGGCTTTGTCGAACTGGATGGTCGACGGTGATCCGGGCTTTGATGTCTGGGCCATGGATGTGGCCCGCTACGGCGATTGGGCCACGCCGGCTTATACCCATGCCAAAGTGGTCGAAAATTATGGCCGCCGTTTCCGCGTGCGCTTTCCCAACGAGGAGCTGGAAGCCGGACGGCCGTTGCGGACCACGCCGCTCTATCACCGCTGGCTGGGTCTGGGTGCGGTGATGGGCGAGGCTTGGGGTATGGAAACACCCTTGTGGTTCTCTCCCGACGGCACCAAGGATGCGTTTTCCTTCCACCGCTCCAGTGACTTCAATGCGGTCAAAGCCGAAGTCCATGCGGTGCGCACAGGGGTCGGGATTTCCGATACCTCGACCTTTGCCAAATACGAGGTCAGCGGAGAAGGGGCAGAGCGCTGGCTCTCCAAGATTGTGGCCAACACATTGCCGCGGGTCGGCCGCATGGCGCTGTCGCCCATGCTCAACCATGCAGGCAAGCTGATCGGTGATTTTACCGTGGCCCGACTGGCGGCTGATCGCTTCATGGTGTTTGGCGCGGGTGCGGCTGAAAAATATCACATGCGCTGGTTCCAACACCATCTGTCTGGCGTTGATGATGTGACCTTGCGGGCCTTCGGGCTGGATCTGGTGGGTATCGGCATTGCCGGACCCAAAGCACGCGAGCTTCTGGCGCAGTTGACCGATGAGGATGTCTCGAACGAGGCGTTCCGGTTTATGGATTTCCGTCCCTCCATGAGTGTGGGTTTGCATCGGGTCATGGTGGGGCGGGTGAGCTTTACCGGTGAAACCGGCTATGAAGTATGGATGCGTCCCGACCAGCAGGTTGCCGTGTTCGAGGCCTTGTGGAAAGCGGGACAAAGCCACGCCATCACGCCGTTCGGCAGCAGGGCCTTGCTGTCACTGGCACGCGAGAAATTCTTTGGCACCTGGGCGCGTGAATACCGCCCGATTTACGGCCCCTTCGAGGCTGGTCTGGGCCGGTTTGTCGATCTGTCAAAACCCGATTTCATCGGTCGCACCGCCGCCCTTCTGGAGCAGGAACAGGGTCCGAAGCGTCAGCGCGTCAACTTTATCATCGATGCACTGGATGCCGATGCCCTGGGGGATGAGGCGGTCTGGAAAGATGGGGTTGTGGTGGGTTGGATCACCTCTGGCGGTTATTGCCATTACAGCCAATGCTCGGTTGCGACGGGTTATGTCGCCAGCGAGCATGTCGGCGCAGAAAAAGGCCAAGCCGTCTGGGAAATCGAAATCCTGGGCGAGCGCCGCCCGGCCACTGTGCAATCAGAGCCGATCTATGATCCCAAAGGTCTTAAAATGCGGATGTGATGCTTTTGTGGATTGTATATGGAATTTGTCGGCGGACGGGTTAAGGTCATCTCATGCGTTATTCACTTGCCAGTGTGTTGCTCAATGCCGTGTCGGGACAAAGTCGCTGGAGTCCGGCATGGCGGAGCCCAGAGCCTGCCGCCCATTATGATGTGGTGATTGTGGGCGGCGGCGGCCATGGGCTGGCAACGGCCCATTATCTCGCCAAGCACCACAATGTCGGCCGCATTGCCGTGCTGGAAAAAGGCTATGTCGGTTCCGGCAATGTCGGACGCAACACCACCATTATCCGCTCCAACTATCTGTTGCCCGGCAATACCGCTTTTTACGAATTGTCGCTCAAGCTCTGGGAAGGGCTGGAACAGGATATCAATTTCAACGCGATGGTGTCGCAACGCGGCGTGTTGAACCTGTGCCACACCGATGGCCAGCGTGATGCCTATGTGCGGCGCGGCAACGCCATGCGCCTCAACGGGGTGGATGCCGAATTGCTCGATGCCGATCAGGTGCGGGCCTTTGTGCCGTTTTTCAATTTCGACAATGCGCGCTTTCCCATCAAGGGCGGTCTGTTGCAAAAGCGGGGCGGCACGGTGCGCCATGATGCGGTGGCTTGGGGCTATGCGCGGGCGGCGGATCGGCGCGGGGTCGATATTATCCAGCATTGCGAAGTCACGGGTCTGCGCATCGACAAAGGTGTGGTGACAGGTGTTGAAACCACCAAGGGTTTCATCGGGGCGGGCAAGGTGGCTTTGGCGGGTGCGGGCCATTCCTCACGGCTTGCCGCCATGGCCGGGATGCGCCTGCCGATAGAAAGCCATGTCCTGCAGGCCTTTGTGTCCGAAGCGCTCAAGCCGATGATCGATACGGTGGTGACATTCGGTGCGGGCCATTTTTATGTCAGCCAGTCGGACAAAGGCGGGCTGGTCTTTGGTGGCGATATCGACGGGTACAACTCCTATGCCCAACGCGGCAATCTGCCGGTTGTCGAGGATGTCATGGAATCGGCGATGGCATTATGGCCTGCTTTGGGGCGGGTGCGGCTGTTGCGCTCATGGGGCGGAGTGATGGACATGTCGATGGATGGTTCGCCGATCATCGACAAAATGCCGGTCGACAATCTCTATCTCAATGCCGGCTGGTGCTATGGCGGCTTCAAGGCCACACCCGGCTCGGGCTTTTGCTTTGCCCATCTGATTGCCACCGACCAACCGCATGCGGTGGCGGATCGGTTGCGGCTGGATCGGTTCGCCCATGGGGCGCTGATCGATGAAAAGGGCGTCGGTGCCCAACCCAATTTGCATTAGAGAAAGCCTGTTCCATGCGCCTTCCATGCCCTTATTGCGGTGAGCGGGATTCCCGCGAATTTACCTATCGCGGCGACGCGACATTGACACGCCCTGCGGTGGAATCCGAGATGGCCGATTACGTCTACCAGCGTGACAATCCGCTGGGCTGGCACAAGGAATATTGGCTCCATACGGTCTGCCGCACATGGCTGGCGGTCGAACGCGACACCCGGACTCATGCGCTCGGCCCTGTCTCGATCGCGCGCTGTGAGAGGGTCGGCTCATGAGTGGTTTTCGTCTGGCCCGTGGCGGGCGTGTCGATCGCTCCGCAAGGCTCGATTTTTCCTTCGACGGCCAACGCCTGCAAGGCTTCGCGGGTGATAGTCTGGCCTCCGCTTTATTGGCCAATGGTGTGGATCTGGTTGGCCGTTCTTTCAAATATCATCGGCCCCGCGGGCTGTTCGGCGCAGGGGCCGAGGAGCCCAATGCGCTGGTAACCCTTGGCACAGGAGACCGCACCGAGCCGAATATTCGCGCCACCACAGTCGAGTTGAGCGCGCAACTGCAGGCGACAAGCCAGAACCGCTGGCCCTCGCTGTCTTTCGATATGATGGGCATCAACAATGTGCTGTCGGATGTTCTGGCGGCGGGCTTTTACTACAAAACCTTCATGTGGCCGGCCGCACTTTGGGAAAAGCTGTATGAACCGCTGATCCGGCGGGCGGCGGGCTTGGGCAAGGCCGCCAACCTGCCTGATCCGGACCGTTACGAGCAGGCCAACCTGTTTTGTGATCTGCTGGTGATCGGGTCCGGTCCGGCGGGTTTGAATGCGGCTTTGGCGGCAGGGCGTGCCGGAGCAAGGGTGATTGTCTGTGAGGATGATTTTGTGTTCGGCGGCCGCCTGGTCTCCGAGCAATACGAGATCGGCAAAGCCCCGGCCAGCCAATGGCTTGCCGCCTGTCTGGCCGAGCTTGCCGCTCTGCCCTCTGTGCGGATGATGGCACGGGCGACCGTGTTTGGTGTTTATGACACCGGCAATTATGGCGTGGTGCAACGGCTGGTGCCCGAAGGTGTCGTGCCGGAGCCTTTGCATGCCCGCCAATGCCTGTGGCGGATTGTCGCCAGACAAAGCCTGCTGGCCAGCGGGGCGATTGAACGGCCAATGGTGTTTGCAGGCAATGACCGTCCCGGCGTGATGCTCGGTTCGGCGGTGCGCACCTATCTCAACCGCTATGGTGTTGCGGCGGGCAAAAGCCTTGTGGTCCATTGCAGTCATGATGAAGGCTGGACCACGGCTTTCGAGGCGCGTGCAGCAGGTATCGAGGCTTGCGTGGTCGAGACACGCGACACTGTCCATGCCGATTTGATTGCCAAGGCGCACCAGCTTGCTGTGCGGGTGGTGCTGGGTGGACGGATCATCGCGACCAGCGGCTCGCAAGGCCTGACGCGGGTAACGATCGAGACCGACCGTTATCAGGAACATATTGAGTGCGATGGGGTCGCCGTTTCCAATGGCTGGAACCCGACCTTGCATCTGACCTGCCACCACAACAACAAGCCGGTATGGGATGGGCGGCGCGATTGTTTCGTCCCGCAACACTTGCCGCCGGGCATGCGGATTGCCGGCGCGGTGACAGGGGCTTTCTCGCTCAAAGAGGCTTTGGCGCAAGGCTGGCACGAGGGTGCCGCGGCGGCCGAGGATTGCGGCTTTACGGCAGGCGCTTTCGAGGCCCGGCCCTGTTCGGATGATCCGCAGGAGGGCCGCTCGGTCTGGAGTGTGGCGGGCAAGGGCAAGGCCTTCATCGATTTACAGCATGATGTGACCAGCGATGATGTGGCTTTGGCCCATCGCGAAGGCTATCGCTCGGTCGAACATCTCAAGCGTTACACCACGCTTGGCATGGGCACGGATCAGGGCAAGACCTCGAATGTGACGGGGCTTGCGGTCATGGCGGGTCTGTGCGGCACCAGCATTGCCGAGGTCGGCACAACGGTATTCCGCCCGCCCTATACGCCGGTTGCAATCGGTGCCTTGGCTGGGGCGCACAGGGACGGGCATTTCCGCCCCACCCGCCTGTCTGCCGCCCATCAATGGGCGGTGGAACAAGGCGCGGTGTTTGTGGAAACCGGCCTTTGGTTGCGCGCGCAATATTTCCCCCAAACAGGCGAGACCCATTGGCGCGAGACGGTGGACCGCGAGGTTCTGGCCGTGCGATCGGGTGTGGGATTATGCGATGTGTCGACCCTCGGCAAGATCGAGGTGCAGGGGCGTGATGCCGCCGCATTTCTGGATTTTGTCTACAGCAATCTGATCTCGACTTTGCCGGTCGGCCGCACCCGTTACGGTCTGATGTTGCGCGAAGACGGCTTCGTGATGGATGACGGCACGGTGGCGCGGCTGGGCGAACAGCATTTTCTGGTTTCCACCACAACCGCCCAGGCTGTTCTGGTGATGAACCATCTCGATTTCTGCCATCAGGTCCACCACCCCGAATGGGATGTGCGGATGGTGTCGGTGACAGAACGCTGGACCCAACTGGCCATTGCCGGCCCGCAATCGCGGGCGCTGTTGCAACGGGCTTTGGGGCAGGCTGTCGATCTGTCAGATGAAAGCATGCCCTATCTGGCGTGCCGGGAATTGACATTGGCCGAGGGGCTGACGGCGCGGTTGTTCAGGGTCTCGTTTTCGGGCGAGCTGGCCTATGAATTGGCTGTGCCCGCCGATTTCGGCGATGCGGTGGTGTGGCATCTGGCGCAAGTCGGGCGCGATTTCGGTCTCACGCCTTACGGCACCGAAGCCATGGGTGTGATGCGGATCGAGAAGGGCCATGTTGCCGGCAATGAACTCAACGGCACCACAACGGCGCGCGATCTCGGACTTGAGAAAATGATGTCGCGCAAAAAGGATTTCATCGGGCGCGTCATGGCCTTGCGGCCTGCTCTGGTGGCCGATGACAGACCGCAACTGGTGGGCTTCAGGCCGGTTGATCCGGACGCGCGGATCACGGCGGGCGCGCATTTTCTCCCGCTCGGAAAGCCTGCGACCATCGATCACGACCAGGGTTATATGACCTCGGTTGCCTATTCACCCCATTGCGGTTGTCTGATCGGTCTGGGGCTGTTGCAACATGGGCCGCAACGCATCGGCGAGCAGGTCCGCGCTTATGATGCTTTGCGTGGACTGGACACGGTGGTCGACATCGTCTCGCCGGTCTTTGTCGACCCCAAAGGAGAACGCCTTCATGGATAAGCCGCTCTATGCGAGACGCTCGGTCTGGCAGGGTCTTGTCGATGCCGGTTCCTACGGCAAAGCGGTTGATGCGCCGGGTCTGCAGGTGCGTTTGCTCGATCACGGTTTTGCCGCCACTGTGATATGTCCGGCAGGGGAATCCATGACCGCGCCATTGGTGCTGGGCCAGCGCCACTGGCGCGATGGTGTGATGGTTATGCCGATAACGCCGGATCAGTTTTTCATCGAGAGCGCCACCGCCCCCTCCGTGCCATGGCTTGAGGGGATGTTCGGCACGCAAGCCAGCGTCATCGACCAGACCGGCTCGCGGGCCTCGTTACAGCTGTCCGGTCCGCATGTCTTTGATGTGCTGGCCAAAGGCGTGATGATCGATTGCGATCCGCGCGTCTTTCCTGCCGGTTCCGGTCGGGTGACCCTGCTGGGTCCGCTGTCGATCCAGATTTCGGTGGATGCGGATGGGGTGTTCGAGCTGTCCTGCATGCGCTCGATGGCCGGAGATTTGTGGCACTGGGTCCACACCTCTGCCGGACAATACGGCATCCTTGTCAGCCGTTAATTGCCTCTCAGCCAATCGCGTCCGCGATACCAAGCCGTCAGAAGCGGCAGGAACCACGGACGGCCATCATAAAACGGAATGGCCTTGAACGGGATATCGTCAAAGGCCGTATCACCCTCCCGATCACCCAGAATTTTCAATGCCAGCTTGTGCCCCAGATAGGGCATCAGCGCGACCCCCGATCCGTTGCACCCCAGCGCATACCAGAGCCCGCCGAGCTTGCCGATGCCGGGCAGGTCGGAGCGCGTCATGGCGATATTGCCGGTCCAGACATGGGTGATGGCGGTCTGGTCCAGCGAGGGAAACAGCGCGACCAGCTCCTTGCGCAGACGCAACTTCGCCTCTTCCAGTTCAATCGGGTGCAAGGCGGCGCGGCCCCCCAGAATGATCCGCTTTCCGTCAGGCGAAGGGCGGTAATAGAGATGCTTTTCTCGGGTTTCGACAATCATCCGCAAATTGGGGATCAGATCGCGCACGCGGTTTTCACCGATCTCTTCGGTTGCAATCAGAAAACTCGGCATCGGCACCAGACGGCGGGCAAAATCGAGCACGGGTCTGGCGGAATAGCCGTTGGTGGCCACGATCACCTCACGGGCCGTGATGGTGCCGCGCGGGGTATGGACAAGCGCGTGCTCGGTTTGCCTGTCGATGCGGGTGACGGGTGTAAAGCCCGCAATCTGCACGCCTGCCGCACGCGCCACGGCCAGCAAGCCTTGCTGGAAAAGGGCCGGATGCACGCCGCCATGGCTGTGGAAAATCAATCCGCCCTGATAGCTGTCGGTGGCAATTTCCTTGCGCATATCGGCCTTTTGCACCACATCGACCGGCAGGCCGAGATCGCGCGTCAACATATCGGCTTCGCGGCCCATGGTGTCGTAATCGGCCTGCGTCCATGCACCTCGTAAGCGGCCGACCATGCTCAACCGGGCATCGATGCCCTCGCTGGCGATCAGATGTTGCACATAATCCAGCGAGGCCATGCCTTCGCCGATCAGGGCTTTGGCTTTGGCCGTACCGTGTAAGGCAATCAGGTTGGAATAGGACAGCCGGTGGCCGTGGCCGATCATGCCGCCCGACCGGCTTGAAGCCCCAAATCCGGGGGGACCGGCTTCGCAGACAACCACCGAGCGTCCGGCCCGTGCCAGCGTCAATGCGGCACTCAGGCCCGCATAGCCCGCCCCGACCACCACACAATCGGCTTGCGCCGGAAGGCTCAAGGCCTGTTCGGCCTCGCGCGGGGCGGCTTCCCACCAAAAGGGCTTGCTCATCTGCCGAGATCTCCGATCATGACACGCTATGGAAAGAACACATGGCACCAGCCTAACCTGTCATCTCCGAGCTTAGAAGGGGGGTGGCGTTCAATTGTGCATATTGTCTGGTTGTATAGTCTTTGTGCAAAGGGGCTTGCATCATAGGGCGGAATGAGGTCACAATTAGGTTTCCGGCTTTATGCTTGTTTGGGGGATGCGTGAATGAAAAAACATTTGATTTTGGGCTTGGCTGTTGCGGCAGGCCTTGCGACGGGTTTCGGGCTTGATCCGGCCCATGCGCAAAAGAAGTCGCTGGTGATCGGGATGGGATCCGCCGATGCGGGCAAGCTCGATCCGCATCTGGCATCGACCACTCCTGACAAGGGATTGCTCAATTATATTTTCAATGGTCTGGTGCGGGTGAAGCCCGGACAGGCGAGCCCCGATTTCATCGAGCCGGATCTGGCCGAAAGCTGGACCACCAATGCCAATGGCACCGAATGGACGTTCAAGATCCGTTCCGGCGTGCAGTGCCACCATGGCTATGGTCCGTTCAGCGCGGAAGATGCCGCCTATTCGATCAAGCGCGCATCCAACAAGGCGACGTCCTCTTATTCTGGTGACTTTGCCGCCCTCGAAAAAGTCGAGGCTGTGGATGCCAGCACTCTGAAAATCACCCTGAAAAATCCCGTTGCAGGCTTTCTCGGTTATGTCGCCAATATCAATGGCGGCAACATGGTCTGCAAAAAGGCCGCCGAGGAAATGGGCGAGAATTTCGGCAAAAAGCCGATTGGCACCGGTCCATTCCAGTTTGCCGAATATCAGCCACAACAATTCGTGAAGCTGACGGCCAACAAGCAATATTTCCGTGGCGCACCTGTGCTGGAAGACATCACCTACCGCTATATTCCGGCTGACTCCAGCCGCGATCTGGCCTTCCAGTCCGGTGAGCTTGATATGATCTATGGCAAGCAGGACCAGACATGGGTGGACCGCACCTCGAAACTGCCGGGCGTGAAGGTGAAGGCGATGGAGCCGGGCGAGCTTTCGGCCCTCTATCTCAACATCACCAGCAAGCCGCTGGATGATATCCGCGTCCGCCAGGCCATTGCCCATGCCATCGACCGCAAGGCGATTGTGCAGTTCAAGGGCGCTGGCTCTTCGCGCGAGGCTGTCTCGGTTGTGCCATCGGGCTATCTGGGCACCGACGAAAAGTCACCGCTCTATGCCTATGATGTCAACAAAGCCAAGGCGCTGTTGGCCGAAGCCGGCTATCCGAACGGTGTGACGGTCAAAACCATCCACACCACGCTGACGGGCATGCAGACCTTCATCGAAGCTGTGCAGGCCCAGTTGAAGAAGGCCAATATCAATCTCGAAATCGAATTGGTCGAACATGCGACATTCCATGCGCAGATCCGCAAGGGCCTGTCGCCGATCGTCCATTATCAGGCGGCCCGTTTCCCTGTGGCTGATGTCTATCTGACCCAGTTCTATGACTCGGCCTCCAACATCGGCACACCGACGGCCATCACCAATTTCACCTTCTGCAATGTCGCAGATACCGAAATCCGTGCGGCTCGCGTGGAAATGGATGCCGCCAAGCAAAAGGCTTTGTGGAAGACAGCCCAGGAAAAGCTGGTCACCAATGTCTGCGGTATTCCGGTCTACGAGCAGTTGCAGCTGTGGGCCTGGAAGGACAATCTTGATCTTGGTTACGAGCTGAATGGCTCGCTCAACCTGTCACCGCCTGTGACGGAAAAAACCAAATTCACGAAATAAGCCTGTTTCAGGATCGGGCGCGGCTGTGGTCGCGCCCGATCTTTTTTTGAGTGGGACCGCATGACAGCTTTTCTGATCAGACGTTTGGGTTTTGCGGTGATCACGCTGTTCGCTGTGCTGACACTTGTTTTCGTGCTGGTGCGGATTGTGCCGGGTGATCCGGCTCAGGTTATTCTGGGGGATCAGGCCAGTCGGGAAGCCATCGAGGCATTGCGCGAACGCCTGGGGCTGAACCTGCCGCTCTATCAGCAATATGTGGTGTTTGTCTGGGGCGCCTTGGGGGGTGATTGGGGCACGTCGATGATGACGGGTCGTCCGGTCATTCAGGAAGTCCTCAATGTCCTGCCATGGACGCTGGAACTGACCTTTCTCTCCCTGCTGATCGGTGTTGTCATCGGTGTGCCTTTGGGTGTTGCGGCCGCGGTGCGGCGCAACCGTTTTACCGATTATGCGGCCCGTATCGGCTCTCTGCTCGGCCTGTCTTTTCCCCCCTTCGTGTCGGCTTTGCTGTTGTTGCTGGCCTTTTCGATCGGGTTGCACTGGTTCCCCGTCATCAGCGCCAAATCGGGCAGTCTGTCGGCTTGGGTTGAATCCATCACATTGCCCGCCATCAATCTGGGCCTGATTACCGCCGCCTATATTACCCGTGTTACCCGTTCGGCGATGCTGGAAGTGTTGCAGGAAGATTATGTGCGCACCGCGCGCGCCAAAGGCGTGCCTTGGTCGGTGGTGGTGTGGCGGCATGCCCTGCGCAATGCGCTGATTCCGGTGATCACCATCATCGGCCTCTATCTGGGAATCCTGATCGGCAATTCGGTGCTGACCGAGATTGTGTTCAGCCGTCCGGGGCTCGGCAAGCTGATTGTCGGTGCGCTGAACCAGCGCGATTACACCATGCTCCAAGGCATGATGGTGATTTATACGCTGGTGGTGGTGCTGGTGAATCTGGCCACCGACATTGCCTACGGCATTGCTGATCCACGGGTGAAATTCAAATGAGTGAAGTGCTTTCCCCTGCCCGTGCTATCTGGCAATCGACCCTGCGGGCGTTCAATACCAACAAGACCTCATGGGTCGGTTTGGTCGTGTTCGTGATTGTCGTTCTGGCGGCTGTTTTTGCACCGTGGATTGCCCCGCTCGATCCGCTCGACCAGAACGTAATGTTGCGGTTGAAGCCTCCTTCCGAGGACAACTGGCTGGGGACCGATTATTACGGGCGCGATATTTATGCGCGTCTGGTGTACGGGGCGCGGATTTCGCTGATCATCGGGCTGGCTTCCACTGCGCTGTCGATGGTGATCGGTTCGGCCATCGGCATGATCGCGGGCTGGCGCGGCGGGCGGCTTGATACGCTGATCATGCAAGTGATGGATATATTGCTCGCTTTCCCGTCACTGATCCTCGGCCTGATCATTGTCGCCATGCTGGGTCCGTCGATGACCAATATCATCGTGGCGATTGCCCTGACCTCGATCCCGCCATTTGCACGCATTGCGCGGGCACCGACCATTGCCATGAAAGAGCGCGAATTTGTCGATGCCTGCCGTGCGCTCGGCTTCTCCGATATGCGGATTCTGGTCGGCCATATATTGCCCAATATCCTGCCCGAAATTCTGGTCATGGGTTCACTGTGGCTGGCCAATGCGATCCGCACCGAAGCCTCGCTGGCCTTTATCGGGCTTGGTGTCAAACCGCCGATCCCGACATGGGGCGGCATGATCCGTGAAGGGTTTGAAAATATTCTCGACAGCTATTGGCTGGTGCTGGCTCCCGGCACGGCGATTTTGATCGTGGTCTTTGCGCTCAACCTGTTGGGTGACGGCTTGCGTGATGCCATTGATCCGAAACTGAAAGGCGAAGCATGAGCGCGCCTGTTGACACGCAACCTTTGTTGTCGATCCGCAATCTGACCACCTCCTTCCGTGTGGATGGCCAATGGCGCTCGGTGGTGGAAAATCTGTCCTTCGATGTCGGCGCGGGCGAGACCGTGGCTGTGGTGGGTGAATCCGGCTCGGGCAAGAGCGTCACGGCCCTGTCGGCCATGCGATTGTTGCCGCAGGCCAATAGCCGCACCGAAGGTGAAATCCTGTTTGGTGGTCATAATCTGCTGACCCTGCCCGAAGACCAGATGCGCCATTTGCGCGGCAATGAATTGGCGATGATTTTTCAGGAGCCGATGACCTCGCTCAATCCGGTGCTGACCATCGGTTTCCAGATTGGCGAAACCCTCAAATACCATCGCGGGCTTGACCCGCAGGCCGCCCGCGCGGAATCCTTGCGAATTCTCGAGCGTGTCCGGATTCCGGGTGCGGCACGGCGGCTGGATGACTATCCGCATCAATTATCGGGCGGCATGCGCCAGCGTGTGATGATTGCCATGAGTCTGGCCTGCCGTCCGCATCTGCTGATTGCCGACGAGCCGACCACCGCCCTTGATGTGACCATTCAGGCCGAAATTCTGGAACTCATCAAACTGCTGCAGGAAGAAGAGGGCATGGCTGTCATCTTCATCACCCATGATATGGGCATTGTGGCAGAAACGGCTGATCGTGTCGTTGTCATGCTGAAGGGCAAAAAGGTCGAGGAAGGAGAAACCGCCGCCTTGTTCCGTGCGCCGCAACATCCCTATAGCCGCGCTTTGCTGGCCGCCGTGCCGCGTCTGGGCGCGATGCGCGACGAGGTTGTGCCGAAGCCCTTTGCCATCATTGATCCGCAAACCGGCCAGCCGGTCCCGCCTCCCCAATGCGATCTGAGCGTGGATGCAAGCGAGAAGCCTTTGCTCGAGGTCAAAAATCTGGTCACCTCGTTTGATGTGCGCTCGGGATTGTTTGCCTCGGTCACCGCGCGCGTCCATGCGGTCGAGAATGTGTCCTTCGATCTGCGGGCTGGCGAGACGCTGGCTCTGGTGGGGGAATCGGGTTGCGGCAAATCCACCACGGGTCGTTCGGTCCTGCGGTTGGTCGAACCGCGCTCCGGTCAGGTTCTGTTCGACGGCGACAATGTCGGTGAGCTCGACAAAGAAGGCTTGCGCCGCGCCCGCCAGAATATGCAGATGATTTTCCAGGATCCCTTTGCCAGCCTCAATCCGCGTAAATCGGTGGGTGCGGCGATTGCCGAGCCGATCATTGTGCATGGTCTGGCAGATGCCGAAGAGGCGCGCGAGCAGGTGGCGGAATTGTTGCGCCGTGTCGGCCTGTCGCCCGATATGGCCGATCGCTATCCGCATGAATTTTCGGGCGGCCAGCGGCAACGCCTGTGCATCGCCCGTGCGCTGGCGCTCAAGCCGAAAATGATCGTGGCAGATGAGGCCGTGTCTGCGCTCGACGTGTCGATCAAGGCGCAAGTGGTCAATCTGATGATGGAATTGCAGGCCGAAATGGGTCTGGCCTATCTGTTCATCTCGCATGACATGGCGGTGGTGGAACGGGTCAGCCATCGGGTCGCGGTGATGTATCTTGGCGAGATTGTCGAAATCGGGCCGCGCCAATCGGTCATCAACAATCCCGCCCATCCCTATACGCGCAAATTGATGGCGGCTGTGCCTGTGCCCGATCCCGAACGCCGATCGATGCGACGCGGCCTGTCTTTGACCGAAATACCGAGCCCGTTGCGTCCCGTCGGTTTCGTGCCGCCCGTGCGGCAGTGGCGGGATCTGGGCGGCGGGCATCTGGTGATGGATGCCGATCCGACCGCCTGACAGGCCCGCCTAGACCCGCGCCGTCTGCCAGACTTCGATCAGGTACAGGCTTAAGGGCATCGACGCATCACGCGCCGTTAGCATGCAGGAGATGTCGCGCCCATCCAGACGCAATACATCACCACTGGCGGCCTCAAACGTCCGGTCGTTGCCAACCGCGATTGCATCGGCTTGCAACAGCATCAGTGTTACATCCGCCGTGCTTTTCAGGGTCAAGGCTTGCATGGTGTTCAAACGCGACACGAAGGAACGAGCGCGGCCGCGCCGGGTCATCACATTGAGGTCGGTGATCGGGCCATCAAGGATATCTGCCTCAAGCGCAAGATCGGCCGGAAAGGCAAAAGGCGGGCTATCCGCTGTCAGGGTTACATGACCGCGTCCCTGCGGCTTCAACACAATCCCCGCTCCGTCCAGAACACACAGGCTTCGGTCGATGTCCGGAAAGACCGAGAAGGGACCGGAGCCTTCAACCCGCGCCATGCTGACGCGCCAGTCGAACCGATCAAGCCCGGCCCCTTGCGGCGAGGCGGCGATTTCAATCGTCGTGCCGCCGCCGTTTTTCCATGGCATCACGCTAAAACCGGTTTGCGGAAGCAGTGTCAGGTTCATGAGCGTGCAAAGTCCAGACAGCTGGCCAGAACGGCCCGCAAGGTGGCCCGCAACGGGGCGGCATAGGCTGGATCATAAGGTGTAGGCCAGTTCTGCTCGTTGACGGGACCAAGCGGCTCGTCGAGATAGGTGCGGCAGGCCAGTTCCATCTGGATGGCGTGTACGCCCGCTTCAGGTCGTCCATTGAGACGGGTGATCGAGCCGCCCTTGAAACGGCCATTGACCACCACCTCCAGACCCGTTGCGGTGCAATGGGCCTGCACGGTATTTGTCAGTGCGTCGGCGCAAGCCAGCCCGCTATTGGTGCCGATGTTGAAATGCGGCAAGGTGCCCTCGAACAAGCGCGGAATGACCGAGCGGATCGAATGGCAATCATACAGCACCACAGCCGGATGCTGTGCGCGAAGGCGGGCGATCTCTTGGCGCAATGTTTCATGATAGGGCGTGAAGTAGCCGGCCTTGCGCCGTTCGATCTCGGCGGCATCGGGTTGCTGGCCGTCATGATAGAGCGGTTCGCCGTCGAAGCTGGTGGTGGGGCATAATTCGGTGGTCGCCTGGCCGGGATAGAGCGAGACCCCGCTCGGGTCGCGGTTGACGTCGATGACCGTGCGCGACACCGTGGTGCGGATGATGGTGGCATCAAGCTCTTCGGCAAAATCATACAGGGTTTCGATCCACCAGTCGGCATCCTTGCGTGCCAGCCAGAGTGAACGCAAAGCGGGTTGGAAAGAGGCCGGAATATCGATGCCGGTATGGGGCAGGCTGACCACCAGAGGCGCTTGGCCGCGTCGCACTTTGAGCCAGTCGGGATGTTGGGTCATGGATATAGTGTCCTTTTCACTCCAGACATTAGCTGATCGGAATGGCGGGTAAAGTCTCGATCGCTGTTTTTCTTGGTCGTTGGTGCCGGAACTGGTTTTGCTCAGGCACATATTGTTTTACACAAGCATGAGACCTGTAAAGGTGGGAAGGATAAACGGATCATGAACCAGACAGTCTTGCTTGAGCATGCCTTGTTGCCCGATGGCTGGCATAGCGATGTGCTGGTCGGCATGACCGACGGCCTGATTTCATCCCTGATCATCCAGCCGGGCCCGCAACAGACGGACGGCGTGCAACGCATTAAAGGGGCCACCATTCCGGGCCTGCCCAATCTGCACAGCCACACATTCCAGCGCGGCATGGCGGGACTGGCGGAAACGCGCGGGCCGAGCGGCGACAGTTTCTGGACATGGCGGCAGGTGATGTACCGCTTTCTCGAGCATCTCGACCCCGACGATGTCGAGGCCATTGCCGCCATGGCGATGATGGAGATGCTGGAAGGCGGTTTCACCAGTCTGGCGGAATTCCATTATCTGCATCACGATCCAAAGGGACACCATTATGCCAATCGCGCCGAACTGGCCGTGCGCATTATTTCGGCCGCACAACAAACCGGCATCAACCTGACGCTGTTGCCGGTGCTCTATGCCCAAGGGGGTTTCGGTGGCCAGCCTGTCGCCGACCAGCAAAGGCGCTTCTATAATGATCTTGAGTCCTATCTCGCTTTGCATCAAGCCAGCGCCGATGCGCTGAAAATCTTGCCGCACGCCAAAATCGGCATTGCCCCGCACAGCCTGCGGGCGGTGACACCCGATATGCTGACTGCCCTGCTGGGTGCGGGCTTGTCGGGTCCGGTGCATATCCACATTGCCGAACAGGTCAAAGAGGTCGATGACTGTCTGGCTTGGTCGGGCCGGCGGCCGGTCGAATGGCTGTTTGACCATCACGCGGTGGATGCACACTGGTGCCTGATCCATGCCACCCATATGACCGAGACAGAGACGCAAGCCCTTGCCCGGTCACAGGCGGTGGCGGGGTTGTGTCCCTTAACGGAAGCCAATCTGGGAGACGGATTTTTCAACGCCAGTTCCTATCAGGCATTGAACGGTGCATGGGGGGTCGGGTCGGATTCCAATGTCGAGATTTCGGCCTTTGCCGAATTGCGCTGTCTGGAATATGGCCAGCGCCTGCTCCATCGCGGCCGCAATCTGTTGGCCTCAGCCGAGGGCCGTTCAACCGGTCTCGATCTTTACACCAAAGCCCTGCACGGCGGCGCGCAGGCCCTGCAACAACCCGTCGGTGCATTGCGGGTCGGCGCGCAGGCCGATTGGGTGACCCTCGACCTCACCCACCCCACACTCGCCCCTCTGCCGCAACGCCATTGGCTGGATGCCTTGGTCTTTGTTGCTGACCGCAGTGCCATTGATTGCGTCATGGCAGGCGGCCAATTCCTCGTCCGGCAGGGTCGCCACATCGCCCGCGAAACCATCACGGCGCGGTTTACGGATCGGCTCAAACGCCTGTTGATGCAAGTGGGGTGATGCCCGATAACGCAGACGGGCAATCACTGTGGCAAGCCCATGTCACAAGTGGTTGGCTTCTGCGCCATTGTCCCATACCTGCCTGCGCCAGACGGCTGATACAAGGGCCAGCATCGCGAGGCCGGTCGTGGTCATGATCAGATTGGTCACCAGAAAGCCAAAATGGTCGATCAGGGGTCCGGCCAGCATCAGGCCGAGGGGCAGGCCATAAATCGCCAGCATGCGCACGCCCATGACGCGGCCGCGAAATTCTTCGGGCGCGACTTTGAGCATCATCACGAACATCGGGATTGTGCAGATGTTCTGGGCAAAACCGGCCAGCACCAGACACAGCATGCCGCTGGTCAAATGGTCTGTCTGACCGAATAAAAGCAACAGGACATACCAGCCGACTCCGCCCACAATCATAGCGCGTCCGGCTTTGACCAAATGCCCGGAAAAGCTCAGAGCCAGCGAGCCCAAAAACCCGCCGAATGAAAAGCTCGCAACCAGAAAGCCCAGACCTGACTGGTCGATGCCATAAACATCTCTGGTCACATGCGGCAACAGGCCGAGCGTGAAGGGATAGGCTGTCAGATTGACAATGAAGGCGATCCAGAAGGCGGCCAGCAAGGTCGGGCTGTTCCAGACATGCATCAAACCGTCCACCGTATCCCTGAAGGGAGAGCGGATGATTTTCGCAACGGTTTTGATTTGCTTTGCCCCCAAAGTCATGGCCATGCCGAACAGATACAGGGCCGAAATCAGCTCATAGGTCCGCTCCATTCCCGCCCAAGTCACAAGGCCGGTGCCGATCAGGGCACCCAGAACGCGCGAAATATCCTGCGTGATCCGCGAGACGCCAATGGCGACCATCAAATGATGGTGGGGCACGGTTTGGGCGATCAGGGTATTTCTGACCATGCCATCGGAAGGACGCAAGATCCCTCCCAGTGCCGAAAGGGCCAAAACCACATAGGCATCGAGCAGGCCGAAGATGGATAACAGCAGTATGGAAACCGACAGAGCGGTGTAACAGGCCCGCATGGCGAACAGCAGGTTTCTGCACCCAATTCTGTCGCCGACCACACCCATCAGGGGTGAGATCAGCGTCCCGATATATTGGGCGCTTCCGAACAGCACGAGCATAAATACCGAATTGGTTTGCACCAGAATATACCAGCCCAAAATCGGCAATTCCATTTCGATGGCGCAGGAAGTCAATAGATCCGCAGGCCATTGGAACCGGTAACTGCGGACGCTGAACGGGGCCAGAGCGGAAACGCGATCGGGTTTGCTGGTTGCTGTCATCCGCAAAATATAACACCGGAGATCGTGTAAAAATACAGACGATTTCATCTATGGATCACTGTGATTTCATGCACTAAGATGTTCGCCAGACCACGCAAAGTGGCCAGTTCTTACGGGGGAAACACCATGCTTGGACTCATGCAGGACTGGCCTTTGCTGATCAGCAAAGTCATCGATCATGCCGCAAGCCAGTTCGGCAATCAGGAAATCGTCAGCCGGCTGGTCGAAGGCCCCATCCATCGCGAGACCTATCGCGATTTGCGCAACCGCTCCTTGCAACTGGCGAAGTCGCTGACACAGTCCGGCATGAAATCGGGTGACCGGATTGCAACGCTGGCCTGGAACACCCACCGCCACCTTGAATTATGGTATGGCATCACCGGACTTGGCGGCATTTACCACACGGTCAATCCGCGTCTGTTCGATGACCAGATCGTTTACATCATCAACCATGCCGAAGACCGGATGCTGTTTCTGGATTTGACCTTTGTGCCGCTGGTCGAACGGATTGCCCCGCGCCTGACCACAATCGAACAGTTCATCATCCTTACCGATGCCGGGCATATGCCTGAGACGTCCTTGAAAAACGTGATGGCTTACGAGGATTATCTCGCCAGATCAGACAGTGATTTTGCATGGGCGGTGTTTGACGAAAATACCGCGGCCGGTCTTTGCTACACTTCGGGCACAACCGGCCATCCCAAGGGTGTGCTCTATTCGCACCGCTCCAATGTCCTGCATGCCATGGCCCATGTCGCACCCGATTTTTTCAATATTTCGTCGCATGATACCGTGATGCCGGTCGTGCCGCTTTTCCATGCCAATAGCTGGTCTCTGGGGTTTTCCGCGCCGATGGCCGGGGCGCGTCTGGTGATGCCGGGGGCCAAGCTGGATGGCCCTTCCTTGCATGAATTGCTGGAGACCGAGCGCGTCACCATGACCGCCGCCGTGCCGACTGTCTGGCTCGCCTTGCTGGACCATCTCAACCGCACACAGGGGCGATTGACGACATTGAAGCGGGTGGCGATTGGCGGCTCGGCCTGTCCGCGGGCCATGACCGAAGCGTTTGAGAAACATTATGGCGTGACGGTGGCCCATGCCTGGGGCATGACGGAAATGAGCCCGCTGGGCTCGTTCTGCTCGATCAAGCCCGCACTCGCCGGTCTGGATGATGATGCCCTCTACGCCCTGAAGATGAAACAGGGCTTCCCGACATTTACCGTCGAGATGAAAATTACCGATGATGACGGTCTCGCTCTTCCCCATGACGGATCCACATTCGGACGGTTGAAGGTGCGTGGTCCCGCTGTCACGCGGCAATATTACGGCAGTGACGAGACGGTTCTGGATCGTGACGGATTTTTTGATACGGGCGATGTCGCCACCATCGACCCTCACGGCTATATGCACATTACCGACCGGTCCAAGGATGTCATCAAATCGGGCGGCGAATGGATTTCGTCGATCGAACTTGAAAATCTTGCCATGGCCCATCCTGCGGTTGCCGAAGCCGCGGTGATCGGTGTCCATCATCCCAAATGGGATGAGCGGCCTTTGCTGATCGTTGTCAGAAAGACCGATGCCACGCTTGAACGGGACGGGATGCTGGCATTTTTTGAAGGCAAAATCGCCAAATGGTGGTTGCCGGATGATGTGGTGTTTGTCGACGAGATTCCGCATACGGCCACCGGCAAGATCCAGAAAACAGCCTTGCGGGACATGTTTGCGGATTACACATTTTCATCGACGGCGTCCAAGCCGCAATGATTGCCGGATCGGCCGAATGGCTGGCCTGATCCGGTAAACCTTTATCCCTGTCTGCAATCATGCATGATAGGCTGTCGCGTTGTTCCAGCTATGACAGGATCATGCTTTGTCCCAAGCCCTGATAGAAGCCTTGCCTTATCCTTGTGTGAGGGATGCCATGCAAGATCCCCGTTCCGTCCGGCGGTTCGAGGACCGGCGCTTTGTCACGGGGCAGGGACAATTTGTCGATGATCTTGCACCGGCCACCGGCCTGTTCGCGGCCTTTTTGCGCTCCCCCCATGCCCATGCCGATATCCTTGCGATCGACACGGTGGCGGCTTGCGCGCTCAAGGGTGTTCATGGTGTCTATACCGCCTCCGATGTGCTGAAAAGTCCGGACAATCCGGATGGTCTGGGCCCGTTGCCGACCTCCATTCCGCTGGGTCCGGAAACAGAACTGGTTGTGCCGCGACGTGATCCCTTGTGCCGTGACCGCGTCCGTCATGTCGGTGATCTTGTCGCCATGGTTGTGGCCGATTGTCCGCGCAAGGCGCAGGAAGCGCTGGAATTGATCACGGTTGACTATCATGGGCTTGAGGCCGTGGTCGATCCCGCAACAGCCCATGATCCAGCCAAGCCGCGCATCTGGGACGAGGCGGTCGCCAATCAAGCCTTTGTCTACCGTCGCGGTGATGACGCAGGCACTCGGGCGGCCTTTGCCAAAGCCCGCCATCAGGTCGAGTTGACGCTTGTGAACAACCGGATTGCCGCAGTGGCACTGGAGCCGCGCACGGCGATCGGCTTGTGGGAGGCGAAGGACCACCGCTATCGGCTGATTGTCAGCGCCGCCTCTGTCCACTTCATCCGTGACGAGCTGGCCTCGGGTGTGTTCGGTATTCCCAAGGACCGGATCGAGGTCATGTCGCCCGATGTCGGCGGCGGGTTCGGCATGAAAAACGTCACCTATCCGGAATATGCGCTGGTGCTTTGGGCGGCCAAACGGCTGGGCCGTCCGGTCCGCTGGACGGCTGACCGGTTGGAGGATTTCACCTCCGGTGTGCATGGGCGTGACAATATCACGCGGGCGCGGCTGGCACTCGATCACAAAGGGCGGTTTTTGGCATTGGATGTCGAAACCATCGCCAATATCGGTGCCTATGTCACGTCGCTCGGTCCGGGCAGTGCAACGGTTGCGCCTACGCCTGCGATGGGCGGGGTCTATGCCTTTCCGGTCCTGTCCATGAATGTGCGCGGTGTCTTTACCAATATGGCACCGATCGATGCCTATCGCGGGGCCGGCAAACCGGAAGCCAATTACATGCTGGAACGGCTGATTGATCTGGCGGCGCGCCAGCTCGGTTTTTGTCCTGCCGAACTGCGCCGCCGCAATTTCATCCGTCAGTTTCCTTTTACCAACGGGACCGGTTTTACGATTGATTGCGGTGTGTTCGAGCATAATCTCGACAAGGCGATGGCGGCGATCGATCATGCCCATTTTGCCAAACGGCGCGCGCTTTCCAAAAAAGCGGGCAAGTTGCGGGGGCTTGGGATCGGCTGTTTTCTGGAGACATCCAGAGGTCCGGCCGAGGAGGAGGCCTGGTTGCGGCCCACTGATGACGGGTTGATCGAAATCGTGGTCGGCACGCAATCCAACGGCCAAGGGCATGAAACCAGTTTTGTGCAGTTGCTGGCCCGGCACCTGTCCTTGCCCGATGGGATGTTTTGCTATGTGCAAGCCGATACCCGCACCGTGCCGACCGGCGGCGGCCATGGCGGGGCCAGATCCCTGCATATGGGCGGCACGGCACTGGTCTATGCGGCGCGCGACCTGTTGGAGAAAACAACCGGCATCGCCGCCCGCTATCTGCAGGTTGATCCCGAAACGGTCAGCTATCAGGACGGGGTGTTTTATTCCTCAAGCCGTGATCAGGCCAAACCCCAGCATATCGGCATGCGTGACTTGATCGTGGCATTCGCCGAGGTGGAAAATCTGGAATTGATCTCCGGCTATGGCGCATTCCGGCAAGCTCCGATCACCTTTCCCAATGGCTGTCATGCCGCCGAGGTCGAGATTGATCCCGATACCGGTGCGGTGGACATTCTGCATTATGTGGCTGTCGATGATTATGGCACATTGCTCAACCCGATGCTGACCGAAAGCCAGGTGCAGGGCGGTCTTGTGCAAGGCATAGGACAGGCCCTGCTCGAAGCCATCCGTTACGACCACGACACCGGACAATTGATCACGTCCAGCCTGATGGATTATGCTTTGCCGCGTGCCGTCGATGTGCCGGCTTTCGAGATCCATCTGGTCGAATGTCCGACCCGTTCCAACCCGCTCGGTTGCAAGGGTGCGGGGCAGGCGGGTGCCATCGGCGCGCCGCAAACCATCATCAATGCCATCGTCGATGCCCTCAAGCCCTATGGTATCACCCATATCGACATGCCTGCCACGCCTCTCGGCATTGCTCTGGCGATCCGCAATGCCCAAGGGATTGGCTCCCCCCGTCTGTGATTGCTGTCCTGTTCGGCGTGGCTTGACAATCGGGATCGGGTTAGCTTGTATACAAGTATGCAAAGCAGTTTGAAGCCCCTTGATCGCCGCCAAAACACCGCCTCGCAGGCCTATGCCCAGTTGCGGGCCTGGATCATTTCGGGCGAGTTGCGGCCCGGACAAGTGATTTCCGAACCCAAAATGGCCATCACCTTCGGGGTCAGCCGCACACCGATCCGCGAAGTCTTCAAGCGGTTGCAGGATGAAAAACTGCTCGATATCTTTCCCCAGCAAGGCACGGTGGTCTCGCCGATCGATATCGCGCTGGTCCGTTCCAACCAGTTCATCCGCGAAACGCTGGAATTGCGGACGATTGCGCTGGCGGCCACCTTATCAGGTCCGGGCGATATAGCCCTTCTGCGTGAGCAGATGGCGGTGCAAAAGCACTTGGTGAAAGATGGCAACCACCGCAAGTTCTTTGCCGCCGATGATCATTTCCATGAAACGCTGATCGGCATTGCCGGACAGCCTGCCGTATGGAAAACCATCGAGGATGCCAAGGCCCAAATCGATCGCGTGCGCCATTTGTCGCTGGAAGATCCCGATTGGTTGCGCCGCATCTATGACGAACATCAGGCCATCACCGAGGCCATAGCCCTGCATGATGCCGCACGGGCTGTTGCGGCCATGCAGTCGCATTTGCACACCGTTTTCGCCGCCATCGACAAGATCGCACTGGCGCATCCGCATTTTCTCAAAAAAGACCAGCGAACCGAGGCGCCGGCTTTTTAATCAAGAAACTCGGGCAGGAGGAGATCATGTCAGTATCTGTAAAAAAGACGTTTCGTCGTTTGGTTATGCCGTTGACGGTGATTGCAACCTTGGTTGCGGGATCAAGTCTGACGCAGGCTCAGGAGCCACCGGCAGCGGGTAAAAGCCCACGCATTGATGCCATCAAATCGGCTGGTGTCTTGCGTGTGGCGGTGTTGTCAAACGCACCATGGCTGATTGAAAATACCAGTGGCACGGGTGAAGCCTGGGATGGTCCGGCCTGGATTCTGGCCAAGGAATATGCCCGCCTGCTCGGCGTGAAATTGCAGACCGTACCGGTCTCGCATGAAACCAAAGTGCCGGTGCTGGCCTCCAATCAGGCCGATCTGTCGATTACGGCTCTGGCAGAAACGCCCGAGCGGCTCAAGGTTGTCGATTTCGTGATCTATTCGCAGACTTCGGTCTGCATGTTCGGTCGCGCCGACAATCCCAAATTCAGTGGGGCCAAAAAGGTCGATGACCTCAACCATCCCGACATTACCATCGCCTATCTGACCGGGAGTGCCGAGGAAAACTGGGTGAAATCACGCTTCCCGCTCGCCAAATACCGCGCGGTCGGCGGCACCGGTGTCGCCCCTGTTGAAGAAATCGTCGCCAAACGTGCCGATGCCGCACCGATCAACCGGATTCCCTATGTGCCGTTGAGCCGCAAGGTCAAAGGCCTTGCATCGCTTCCTGCCGAAAACAATTGTCAGGGCAGTATGGAGAAAGCCTCGCCGGTCGGTTTGGCCATCGACAAGAACCAGCCGGTTTTGCTGGATTGGTTGCGTGATGTTGCCAAAGGCATGCAAGCCAAACTCGATGCCGCCGAAGGCGTTGTCGTCAGCAAAATGGAATAGTGCGATCGGGGCATGCCGTTTCATGCGGCATGCCCCCTTGATCCATCCTGTTGATGTTCACGTTGAGCCGGAGGCTTGAGTGCCTGATTTTGACATTTCGCCGATTGTGGACAGCTGGCAGTTTCTGGCCACCGGAATCGGTGTCACCATTTTATTGTCGCTTCTGTGTATGGCCGCTTCGCTGATGCTTGGCACCTTGCTGGGGGTCGGGCGTGTCTATGGCCCGCGGCCTTTGCAATTGGCCATTACCTTCTATGTCGATACGATGCGCTCGATCCCCGTTCTGGTGGTGATCGTCTGGATCTATTTTGCCGTGCCTATTTTGACCGGCATCAATTTTCCGCCCTTTTGGTCGGCCCTGATTGCGATCACCATCCATATCACGGCATCGATTGTCGAAATTGTCCGCGCCGGCGTGGAGTCGATCCGCGAGGGGCAATGCCGCGCCGGCCTTGCGCTGGGCATGTCATGGCCGCAAGTGATCATGAAAATCGTTCTGCCGCAGGCGGCCATCCGCATGTTGCCGGCCATCGGGTCTGTCTTGTCGGTGACCATCAAGGACACGGCGATTGCCTCGGTCATTGCGGTTCCCGAATTCATGAAACGGGCTGAAACCGTCGCCTCGCAAAGCTACCAGCCGATGGAAGTGTTCACTTTCGCCATCCTTGTCTATTTCCTGCTGTTGTTTCCAACCACGCGGACGGTTGATTTCATCTACCGGCGGCTTTCACATCTGGGGCGGTCATGACGCTGGATTGGTCGATTGTCTGGCTCAACAGGTGGCTTCTGGCCGAAGGCGCACTGATGACCATCGTGCTGACGGTGCTGACCATGGGTCTCGCCGTGCCATTGGGCATTGTGCTCGCTTTCATGCGGATTTCGAAATGGCGCAGTCTGGCTTTGTTGAGCCAGTGCTTTGTCGAATTGTTCCGCAATATTCCGCTGATCCTGATCGTCTACTGGTCGTTTTATGTGATCCCGATACTGGTGCCGGTGCAATTCTCGGCCTTTACCACCGGGCTGATTGCGCTTGTGCTGTGTGTGTCGGCCTATAATGCCGAAACCTTCCGCGCCGGCATCAATTCGGTGCGGGCAGGGCAGACCAATGCGGGGCTGGCATTGGGGATGAGCCAGTTTCAGGTGATGAAGGAAATCATTCTGCCACAAGCCGCCCGCCGGGTTTTGCCGATCCTGGCCACCACCTGGGTCTCCTTGTTCAAGGATACGTCACTGGTGTCTGTCATAGCCGTTGGCGAATTGTCGCATGTGGCGTTGCAGATCCGTTCGCAAAGTTTCCGGGTGCTGGAAATGCTGACGGCGATGGCGGTGATCTACTGGATGATGGGCTACCCGCAAGCCAAATTATCGGACTGGGTCCGCAAGAAATTCGAGGTCAAGGAATGACTGACACAACTCCCATCCGGCGTGCGGCCACGCAACGGCCTTTGCTGGAATATAAACATGTCCACAAAGCCTTCGGCGCCTTCAAAGCGATTGACGATATTTCGCTCGAGATCTATCCCGGCGAGGTGGTGTGCTTTATCGGGCCTTCGGGGTCCGGCAAGTCAACCTTGTTGCGCGGCACCAACGGATTGGACCCGTTTGACGGCGGCGAGGTGTTTTTTGACGGACAGGCCTTGCCGCGCAAGCAGAGCGAAGTCCGCAAAGTACGCCAGCGCATGGGCATGGTGTTCCAGAACTTTGAATTATTCCCGCACAAGACCGCCTTGCAGAATGTGGCAATCGGGCCGATCACCGTGTTGAACACGGACAAGGCACAAGCCGAACAGCAGGCCATGGCTTTGTTGGCCAAAGTCGGACTGGCCGACAAGGCGGATAACTATCCGGTCAACCTGTCGGGCGGGCAACAGCAACGGGTGGCCATTGCGCGGGCGCTGGCGATGCAACCGGAGGTTCTGCTGTTTGACGAGCCGACCTCGGCACTCGATCCCGAAACCATCGGCGAGGTTCTCTCGGTGATGAAGGCGCTGGCCGACGAAGGCCGCACCATGGTGATCGTGACCCATGAAATGAGCTTTGCCCGCCGCGTCGCCGATTGGGTGATTGTTTTCGAGCGCGGCAAGGTGCTCGAACAAGGCCCGCCCGAACAGATTTTCGAGGCGCCTACGGTCGGGCGTACCAAAGAATTTCTCGGCCATCTGGGCTGGGCCTGAGCACGATATTCTATCAGGATTGCAAGAAACGAGGACAGTGATGGAACAAGCATGGCGGTGGTTCGGCCCTGACGAGCCGACAACTTTACGGGATGTCACCCAGACAGGCGCAACGGGCATTGTAACGGCTCTGCACCATGTCAAATATGGCGAGATCTGGACTGTTGACGAGATCATGGCCCGCAAAAACATGATCGAGGCCGATCCCGAACTCGGCTTGCGCTGGAGCGTGGTGGAAAGCCTGCAAATCCCGGAAGCCGTCAAATTGGGCGAAGGCGATCTTGAACCGATGTTCGAGAAGTACCGTCAATCCATCCGCAATCTCGCCCGGTGCGGGATCGAAACGATCTGCTATAATTTCATGACCGTGCAGGACTGGATGCGGACCGAGCACAGCTATCCTCTGCCCGGCGGTGCGCGCGCCCTGCGCTTCAATGCCTATGAATATGCCGCGTTCGATTGCTTCATCCTCAAGCGCAAAGGAGCCGAAGCCGACCAGACACCCGAAGTTCTGGAGGCGGCCAAGGTCTGGATGGACAAGGCCTCGCAGGCGGATCAGGACAAGTTGTTTGCCAATATCATGGCCGGTTTGCCCGGTGCCTTCGAGCGGTATGACCTGCAAACCTTGCGCGATATTCTGGCCCGCCATGCCCATATCACCAAGGATATGTTGCGCAACAATCTCAAGACCTTTTTGGAAAACATCATTCCGACGGCGGAAGAATGTGGGGTCAGGATGTGTATCCATCCCGATGATCCGCCCCGTCCGTTGCTCGGTCTGCCGCGGATCACCTGCAACGAGGACGATATCGCCTTCATTCTCGGTTGTGTGCCGTCACCATCAAACGGCCTGACCTTCTGCACCGGCTCGCTCGGGGCGAATGTGGCCAATGACGTGCCGCAGATTGCCGCACGCTTTGCCGATAAAATCCACTTCGCTCATCTGCGCAATGTCAGCAATTACCCCGACGGGTCCTTCATGGAAGCGGCTCATCTTGATGGGGATGTCGATATGGTGGCTGTTGTCGAGGTCTTGTTGCGCGAGCAGAAACGGCGGCAGGAGGACGGGCGCAAGGATTGGCGTATTCCGTTCCGCCCCGATCACGGGCATGAATTGCTTGATGATGTGCACAAGCCGACCCATCCCGGCTATCCTGCTATCGGCCGCCTGCGCGGTCTGGCCGAAATCCGCGGCGTGATGACGGCCGTTGCCAAAATGCACAATTTGCCAACCTGAACAGACAAACGGGGTCGGCTTGCCGGTCCCGTTTGCTCAAAAGGCTGTTATCAGGCCGAAGGCCGAACGTCGATGATGATCTTGCCTTGGGCTTTGCCGTCACGCAGGAGAGCGAGGGCTTCGGCAAAGCCGTCAAGCGGAACCTTTTTGCTGATATAGGGATCAATCAGACCTTGCAGATAGAGTGCGAACAGATTGTTCTGCACCTCGATCACCCGTTCCGGCATATGGTCACGATAATCGGACCATTGCAGGCCGGTCACTGCTATATTCTTGACCAGCAGATAATTGGCTTTGATGGTCGGTATCGTACCAGAGGCAAAGCCGATGATGACCATCCGGCCACACCATGCCATAGCCCGCAAGGCGGCGGCATTGGCATCCCCCCCCACCGGATCGATCACCACATCAACGCCGTGGCCGTTGGTCATGGTCTGGATATGTTCACGCAGGCGGTCTCTCAGATTGTCCTCGCCGAGATCGACAACGTGGTCGGCTCCGGCCTTGCGGGCAACAGCCTCGTTGCCTTCGCCGATCACACCGGCAATCACCATGGATGCACCCAGCGCTTTGGCAAGCTGGATGCTGGCCACACCGATGCCACCCGAACCGCCAAGCACCAGCACGATTTCTCCGCGCTTGAAATGGGCGCGGTCCTCAAGCGCAAACCACGCCGTCTGATAAACCAGCCCAAGGGCGGCCGCCTTGTCGAAGGGCATGGGGTCGGGCATGGCAAAGCAGTGTTCTGCGCGCACTTTGAGCTGTTCGGCAAAGGCACCATATTCGGTTTGGGCCGCGACCCGATCACCGATCTTGAGGCTGGTGACACCTGCGCCCACGGCGCTGACAATGCCTGCGGCGCATTTGCCCGGTGAAAACGGCAAAGGAGGTTTGATCTGGTATTTCCCTTCGATCACCAGAATATCGGGATAATTGGCTTCTGCGGCATAGACATCGATCACTACGTCGCCTGCTTCTGGTTGCGGTGAGGCAACCTCTGTCACGGGAATGGTCTCAAAGGGGGCAAAAGCCGAAACCCAAACCGCTTTCATGTGAGATAGTCCTTGTTGTGTTCCGCCAATTGCGGGCTTGAGAGCGTGGTGTCCGAACCGGCACGAAAGCCTGCATCGATGGGGACGGGCAGAGCGGAAATGCTGGCCCCCTGCTCGTTCTGCAAGGGATGGCTGAACAGACCACGGGCCTTGAAATGCGGATCGTCCATCGCCTCCTGCATGGTGGCGACAATGCTGGCGCAACAATCTTTTCCCTCGAAACGTGCGCGCCAGAAACCGGAATCCTGCGCCGCAATGAGAGCGGCAACGGCATGGGTGGTTGCCGTTGGATCGACGCTGTCGTCGCGCAAGGCCATCGGCAATTCGATCAGGGTGCAGAACTGCTCCCAGAATTTCTGTTCGATCGGCGCGGCGGCGACCATGCGCTGGTCTTTGGTGGCATAGAGGCGATAGCGCGGTGTTCCGCCGGTCACAAGGTCCGTGCCGTTGCCGGGCCATTGTCCGGTGGCCATGCCACTGCCCATGGCCCAATAGAGGAACGGAAACAGGTTGTCGGCCATGGCGATATCGAGCAAACGGCCCTGTCCGGTGCGGCGGCGTTCTTCGAGCGCCAAGAGAATATTCATGACAGAGGGGTAAGCACCACCGGCAATATCGGCGATCAGGGCCGGCGGGATCACCGGCTGTTGTGGCGAGCCCATCGACAGGCCGAGCATGCCAGTGTCGCCGATATAATTCAGGTCGTGTCCGGCTTGATCGCGCTTGGGACCGTGTTGTCCATAGCCGGTAATCGAGCAATAGATCAGTTTCGGGTTGAGCTGTTTGACCGTCTCGTAATCAAGGCCGAGCCGCTTCATCACCCCGGGCCGGAACTGTTCAACCAGCACATCGGCCCGCCGGATCAGCGGTTCCAGTTTGGCTCTGTCTTCGGGATTTTTCAAATCGAGGGCTATGCTTTTCTTGCCACGGTTGAGCATGGCAAAATTGACCCCGTCCCTGCCCCAGGCGGGGGCGTAGGCGCGCATGTCCTCGCCCGAACCGGGACGTTCGATCTTGATGACTTCCGCGCCCGCTTCGGCCAGCAACAAGGTGGCCATCGGCCCGGGAAGGAGGGTGGAAAAATCCAGAATCAGCAAACCGTCCAGTGGTCTCATCAATTGCGCTCCCGCTTGGCCGCGACAATCGCGCGACGGGCAGGAGCATAACCCGAAGCGCCTGTGCCTTCAAACAGCGCCGTGGTGACATTGTAATGATGGACAAGCCCGCCACGCACCACCCGTTCAATCGGACCGTCTGGATAGCCGAGGCCGAGCTTGCAGGTCAGATCGAGATCTTTCTGTGTTGCCCTGCCCTCGTCGAGAAAGCGCAAGGCGGCATTGTATTTGGGACGGACCAGACGATCGATAATCCGACCCAGATGGTCGTTGCACACGGCCACCTGCAAGCCAGCAGATTCAAACAGCGCGATGGCCGCCGCTATGGCTTCGGGCTTCGAATTCTTTTGTTTGACCAGTTCGATCAGTGGAGAAGGATCATCCGCGCCGTTGCGATAGCGGGCAAAGCCCAGAACATTGGAGCCTTCCTCACCCAGATGCTCGCCTGTCAACTCGCCCAGACATTCGGTATGCAATTCGACGAGAATGGCCTGTTTGCTGTCATCATTGCGATGGGGATAGCCCAGATAGAGAATGATCCCGGCTTGATCCGGTGTCACAGCTGATGAAAGAAACGGGTCATTGTCCGGAAAGGACTGGCACGAGGTTCCGATCGTTGCATAGGGTATGGCATGATTGGGCGTGGCTTGCTCGCTCATGGCTCAGGCTCCGAACATGGCATTGCTGCCGTAATTGAAAAATCCGCGACCCGATTTGCGGCCGGTCAAACCGGCCGCCACCATCCGGCGCAACAAAGGCGGGGCAGAGGCGCGCGGATCGAGTGTGATACCGTAAAAGGCCTCGCAAAGCCTGATCTGGGTATCGAGGCCGATCAGATCGATCAGCTCCAACGGGCCCATTTTGTAGCCCAGTCCGACTTTGATGGCTTTGTCGATATCGCCCGCATCCGCCACACCGGCTTCCACCGCCCGAATGGCATCATTGTTGAACGGCACCAGCAGGGCATTGAGAATGAAGCCGGGATCGTCGCGTGTTTCCACCGGTATCTGGCCAAGCTGTTCGGTCAGCGCCCAAGCGGTTTTGAAGGTCTCGGGACTGGTCAAAATTCCGGCCGACATTTCGACCAGCTTCATCAATTGCGCAGGCAGGCAGAAATGCATTCCAACGACATTGTGCGGACGCGTACTACCCGAGGCAATTTCGGTGATCGACAGCGTCGACGTGTTGGATGCATAGATCGTGTGGTCGGGGCAGACCTCGTCAAGCTGTTTGAGCAAAGCATGCTTGACACCCAACTCCTCGAACACCGCCTCGATCACCAGATCGCAAGCCGCCAGCTCCGAAATATCCGAGGTGATGGTCAGCCTGGCCAGAGCCTCGTCGCGCAGTTCCGGTTTCATCTTGCCGCGTTCGACCGACTTGTCGAAAAACTGGCTGGTCTGCTTGCGGGCAGAGGCCAGCGAGTCGGGCGAGCGGTCATAGGAGATGGTTTTGAAACCTGCGCGCGCGGCGACAATGGCAATGCCCGCACCCATGGTGCCGCCCCCGCCGCACACGCCGATGGTTGTGATGGAATGGCTCATTTCTTGATGAAACTCCTGCCAATAAGTTGCCGGTGAACCTGATTGGTTCCTTCCCAGATCTGGGTGATTTTGGCGTCGCGCATCAGG
>CANGOE010000017.1 GCA_947455455.1 Hyphomicrobiales bacterium | reverse complement strand
GATCGTCATCAACCTGCTGACCGATCCAATGGGCCTCGAATTCCGCACAAACGTCGATCATCCCTTTCTGGGTGATGTCCATTTCATACAGGGCCTGCACCGCAGACATCCGGGCGGCTGACCGCCTCTGCGCGCGTGACATGCTTAGTGCACTCCATTTTCTGAAAGGTGGCGCAATTGCAACAAGGACAAAGCGGCCCGCATGGCCCCGCCGCCTTTGTCCATTTCCGACATCCGCGCCCGCGCCATCGCCTGCATGTCGTTTTCAACTGTCAAAATACCATTGCCGAGCGGCAGGCCGTGGCGCACAGAAATATCCATCAAAGCGCGCGCGCTTTCGCCTGCGACAATATCATAATGCCCGGTTTCGCCACGGATCACGCATCCAAGCGCCACCACCGCGTCATAAGGACGACCACGGCGCTGGGCATCGGCCATCATCAGCAAAATCGCGCACGGAATTTCCAATGCGCCATCCACCGTCACCACATCCACCTTGACCTGCGCGGCCAAAGCCGCCGCACGCGCCCCTTCAAGCAGGGCATCGGCGATCTCGGTGTAATAGCGGGCTTCGACGATCAGCACACGCGCACCGGGGAAGGAACGCTGGCTGGTGATGGTTGGGCTTACAGAGGTCATGTCGCTCTCTCGGTGTTACGCAAGGACAGTCAGTATCCCTCGGCACGCGCTTGCGCAAGCCGTGCGGCATAGCGGGCCATCAAATCGATCTCGATATTCAGCGCATCGCCCTCTTTGCGGTCGCCCCATGTCGTCACTTGCAGGGTATGGGGGATCAGCAGAACCGAAAACATCAGCCTTTCGACGCTGTTCACCGTCAAAGAGGTGCCATCGAGGGTAACCGAACCTTTTTCGGCAATAAAGCCTGCCAAAGCGGCCGGAGCCTCGATATCGAACCGGCACGAGGCGGCCCACGGGCCTTTTTGCCCCGTCACAGGTGTGACAGAGACGATTCTCGCCAGACCATCGACATGTCCGGTGACCAGATGTCCGCCCAATTCATCGCCAATCGCCAAAGCGCGTTCGAGATTGATTCTGCTTCCGGCCTGCCATGCGCCCACCGTGGTGCGGGCCAGCGTTTCGGCGGCGGCATCCACCTCGAACCAGCAACCGCCTTCCGACCGCGGCTCGACAGCCACCACCGTCAGGCATGGCCCGCCGCAGGCAATGGAAGCCCCCAGCGCAATCGTTGCCGCCTCATAACCGCATGCAATACGGATGCGGCGCAAATCGGCTTCGGGAGCCGTGACTGACACCACGGTGCCGATATCGCTGACAATTCCGGTAAACATCAGACCAACCTTGCAAAATGATCGATACGGTCCTCGCCGTAAATCGCCGAGGATTGCGCTTCGAACTGTGTGACATCATTCAACAGCGCCCGCAAATGCGGCCCCACCGCCAGCAAACCCTGTCGCCCCAGTGGTTGCATATGGGTCAGCAGGGTGATTTCGTCAATCAATCCGGCTTTGGCCAGCGCATCGGCCACCTGCGGCCCGCCCTCGCTCATCACACGGGTCAAGCCACGCGCGCCAAGGGCTTGCAAGGCCAGACCGAGATCAATCCGTCCGTCCAAGCGCGGCACCAGCACCACTTCAACCCCCAATTGCTCAAGGGCGGCATGGCGGGCCGTGTCGCTGTCGGTGGCGGCCAGCACCCATGTCGGCACCTGACGCGCCGTGCGGGCGAGCAGGCTTGCAGGTGGCAGGCGGCAATCGCTATCGAGCACGATCCTGACCGGAGAATGGTCGGCCATGCCGGGCAAACGGCAGGTCAATTGCGGATCATCGGCCAGCACGGTGGAAATTCCCACCATGATCCCGTCGGCTTCGGCCCGCTCCATATGCACCCGCGAGGAGCCGATGGCTCCGGTAATCTGTGTGCGCGATCCGGCTTCGGCGGCGGCATAACCGTCCGCCGTCTGCGCCAGCTTCAACAAGACCGCCGGTCTGTGCAGGGTAATCCGCCGGATATGCCCCAGATGGGCCAGAAAGCCGGCACGCGCCTCGACACCCACCACCACCTCGATCCCCGCCTCGCGCATGCGGGCATGGCCCCGTCCCGCCACCCGTGGATCGGGATCCTCGATTGCCGACACCACACGCGCCAATCCTGCCGTGATCACGGCATCGGCACAGGGCGGGGTTTTGCCGTGGTGCGAGCACGGTTCCAGCGTGACGCTCATCACCGCACCACGCGCCGCCGCACCCGCTATCCGCAGGGCTTCGGCTTCGGCATGGGGACGGCCTGTCTTGTGGGTATAGCCGCGGGCAATCACCATTGGGCCTTGCGCCGTCGGCTTCCAGATCACCGCACCAACCGCGGGATTGGGCCAGGTCCGGCCCAGACAGCGCCGCCCGATCGCCAAAGCGGCGCGCATCATCGCTTGATCATCTTCAAGGCTGATCCCGGCGGTATTCATGCCTGCCAAAGCCGTGACGGGGCTTGTCATTTGTCGGATCGGGACGCGGCAGATCCGGGCTTGGCCGGCGGGGACAGCACTTCGCCATCTTCTCCGGTCAATTCGTCGATCAATTCTTCGAAGTCGCGGGCTTCGCGGAAATTGCGATAGACCGAGGCAAAACGCACATAGGCGACATCATCCAGCGCCTTTAACCCTTCCATCACCAAAGCACCGATGGAAGCGGACGGCACGTCGCCCTCGCCTGCACTTTCGAGTTGCCGGACAATGCCGTTGACCATGCGTTCGATCCGTTCGGCATCGACAGGGCGCTTGCGCAAGGCCACTTCGACCGAGCGTTGCAGTTTGTCGCGATCAAAGGGGATCCGCCGTCCAGAACGCTTCACCACCATCAATTCGCGCAGTTGCACCCGCTCGAACGTGGTAAAACGCCCGCCGCAATCGGGGCAGACGCGCCGCCGCCTTATCGCGGAATGGTCATCGCTGGGCCGCGAATCCTTGACCTGGCTATCAAGCGAACTGCAATAGGGACACCGCAAAGCCGAGACCTCCTGAAAGCCTCAATCAGTAATAGATCGGGAACCGGTTGGTCAGCGCATGGGCGGCTTCGCGGGCATGCGCTTCAACGGTCGCATTGCCTGCCTCGCCGTTTTTCGCCAGTCCATCCAGCACATCGGCAATCAGCGTGCCGACTTGGGCAAATTCGGCGGTTCCGAAGCCGCGCGAGGTTGCCGCAGGCGACCCCAGACGGATGCCCGACGTGATGGTGGGCTTTTCGGTGTCGAACGGCACTCCGTTTTTGTTGCAGGTGATATGGGCGCGCGACAGAGCCGCTTCGGCAATTTTGCCGTTCAGCCCCTTGGAGCGCAGATCGACCAGCATCAGATGGTTGTCGGTGCCGCCTGTCACCAGATCATAGCCGCGCGCCATCAGCGCACCCGCCATGGCCTTGGCATTATCGACCACAGCCTCCGCATAGGATTTGAATTCGGGCGACAGAGCCTCGCCGAAGGCCACCGCTTTGGCGGCAATCACATGCATCAAGGGACCACCCTGCAAGCCGGGAAACACGGCCGAATTGATCTTCTTGGCAATGGCCTCGTCATCGGTCAACACCAGACCACCCCGCGGACCGCGCAGGGTCTTGTGGGTTGTCGATGTGACAACATGGGCATGCGGGAACGGCGAAGGATGCGAACCCCCGGCCACCAGGCCGGCAAAATGCGCCATATCGACGAGGAAATACGCACCGATCTTATCGGCAATCACGCGGAAAGCCTCGAAATCCCAATGGCGGGCATAGCCCGAACCACCGGCAATGATCAGCTTGGGGCGATGCTCGAGTGCCAATGCCTCCACCTGTGCCATATCGACAAGGTGGGTTTCGCGGTCGACACCATAGCTGACCACATTGAACCATTTGCCCGACATATTGGGCGGCGCACCATGGGTGAGATGGCCGCCAGCGGCCAGATCCAACCCCATAAAGGTATCACCGGGTTGCAACAGCGCCAGAAACACCGCCTGATTCGCCTGCGAGCCCGAATTCGGCTGGACATTGGCATAACCGCAACCGAACAATTCACACGCCCGCTTGATCGCCAGTGTTTCGGCAATATCGACAAACTGGCACCCGCCGTAATAGCGGCGGCCCGGATAGCCTTCCGCATATTTGTTGGTCATGACCGACCCTTGCGCTTCCAGCACAGCGCGGGAGACAATATTTTCAGAGGCAATCAGCTCGATTTCCTGTTGCTGACGGCCCAATTCCTGTGACACCGAGCCGGCAATTTCAGGATCACGATCGGCCAGCGAGGCCGCGAAAAACGAATTGCTTACCGTATAAGAGCGCGAAGGGGTCGCGGACATGATATTTCCTCATTCAGCAAAAGGACGGCACGGATCGCGCGGTTCGGCAAAACACATTCAACAGCTAGGCCAAATCGGACTTTTGCCGCACCCGCAGAATTTGTGCATATCACCCAAATGCCCCTGCGCCAAGAAGCATAGAGCCCGCATCTCCAGATCTTTGCCGCATCGCAACAAAAGTCTGGGTAAAACAGGAATGATCCAAGAAGAGAGAGGGCGCGGGGATCGGTAGACCCTGCAGGAGAATCACAGCAAATTAGTGTTGTCTGTTTATTTTTTAAGCGTTTTCACATGAGGCTTTTGATGCACTGTCGCCATTTGATCCGTCCCTATCGGTCCATCACCCTCGGTTTTTATGGTCTACTGATCGCCTACCCTTTTATGGCTGGCCTTTTAATAACTGGCCTCTTGATAACCGGTCCTGCCCGTGCGGCCACCATCGAGGAGGTGGTGAAACTGCCGGTCACCGTCAGCACGCTATCGGGACAAACTGTCACCCGTGATGTTGTGATCACGATTTTGCGCGATGACAGCCGTGCCAAGAGCCCTTATCTGATCCTCAATCATGGCCGATCGGGCGTGGAATCGGAACGGCGCGGCATGGGCCGTGCGACCTATCGCAAACAAGCGGAATGGTTTGTTGCCCAAGGCTTTGCTGTCTTTGTGCCGACGCGGATCGGCTATGGGGCAACCGGCGGCGAGGATACCGAGAGCACCGGCAGTTGCTCGGTGAAAAACTATCCCGCTGGCATCAATGCCGCCGTCGAGCAAATCAAGGCCGTCGCCCGCTATGCCCAAACCGCCGCCTACATCACGCCCCATCGCGGGGTCATTGCCGGACAGTCCATGGGCGGCATTTCCACCATTGCCGCCTCGGCCCAGTCGGTACCGGGAGCGCGGGCGGCGATCAATTTTTCGGGTGGCGGCGGCGGTGATCCCGTCCGCTCTCCTGAAAAGCCCTGCCGCCCCGATTTGCTGGCAGACACTTTTGCGCAATATGGCCGCACCAGCAAAATCGCCAGCCTGTGGCTTTACAGCCCGAACGACCGCTATTGGGGGCCGGACCTGCCGAAAATATGGTTTGCCCGCTTCAAGGCCAATGGCGGCAACGGGCAATTTGTCGCCCTGCCCCCGTTCGGCAATGACGGACACCGCAGTTTTATCGGCAATAGCGAAGCCTGGACCACGCCGGTTGCACAATTTTTAAAGCAGAACGGCTTTGCACCCCCCGCGCAATGACAGGCGGCACCAAGGTCTTGACGTTAGTCTTGGCGTTAAAAATCCCTGCCTGAGAACCAACAATCAACAGTTTAGCATTATTCCTGTGCGAACACCCTAGACAGTCATAAAACATGACACTATAAGCACCCTATTGACGATGTGACGCAACGGATTGTTGGGTTCACGCCCGTCACCCGCCTGCACCAGCCAACTGGTCATGCCGGAAATGCCCAGGTAGCTCAGTTGGTAGAGCATGCGACTGAAAATCGCAGTGTCGGCGGTTCGATCCCGTCCCTGGGCACCATTAAATCCCCTCAAAAAGACAAGATTAAAGATTTTGACGTCAGGCCAACGTTTATGTCAAAAATAAACTTCCATATTGACGAACATAACAAAAACAAAATTTTTGCATCGCAACACAAATTTTTATTTAAATAACTTGCCACACAAAATACTTTGTAATATTTTTTAAATTATCAAATTTAGAACCAATTTCATATTGGAAGGACTGAAACAAAATGTCAGAAATTTTCGCAAACACTGCTTTAAATATGGAAAATTTCAACATTTCAAGAATTCTAAACTATTCTTATCAATCGTTTGTTTATAACAATTTGTCATACAATAATATTAATTATCAAAACGTTCTTGAAGTAGATTGGTTTTACGGCGGTGTATATTATTCGTCAATATTTGGGGGATATAATTTAAATTATTACACAAATGCACAAAACTATAAAATTGTTACAGGAGGAACAACAACTGGATACATCGAATTATATTGGAACGGATCCCAATGGATCCCCGAATGGGGGGTGCAAAATTTTAGCGCCTCAAGCCTTGAAATGTTCAATGATGCGACGACGCTATCAACTGCCGATGATTATAATACATTTTACCAAATTTTATCTGGGACCGATAATATTGTTGGATCTGCAAGTAATGACACCCTGATTGGCGGCCTAGGGAATGATTTTATCGATGGCGGCGCGGGCTCAGATATTGCTGTTTTTGCAGGATCATATGGATCTTACACTATAAAGCGCAGTGGAAACAACATCATCGTCAATGGGCCTGACGGCAGAGACGTTTTGTCAAACATTGAACAGCTAAAATTCACTTCAACTGGCATCATCAATGTCAGCTCGATTATAAATACATTAAACAGTCAAATTGCACAAAACGATTACAATGGAGACGGCAATTCTGACGTTCTCTGGCGCAACCCTTCTAATAATCTCGTGGGATTATGGAGTGTTAGCAACGGGCAATATAGCTGGAATTTGATCGGTCAGGTGAGCACGACAATGACACTTGCCGGAACTGGCGATTTCAATGGTGACGGGACAACAGATGTCCTTTGGCAAGACCCGACGACAAACGCCATCAGTCTGTGGTCAATGAACAATGGCACGCCAACCTTTTCCAATGTCGGAACAGGCTCAACCACTATGAGGATCGCGGCGATTGGCGATTTTAATGGTGATGGAAGTTCCGATGTCCTATGGCAAAATCCTACCAATAACTTGATGGGTGTCTGGTCTATGCATAATGGCCAACCGACATGGTCATTAATTGGCATGGGTTCAACCACAATGAATGTCGCAGGCGTGGGCGATTTCAACGGTGACGGAACCACAGATGTGCTGTGGCTTAACCCGACAAACAACCTGGCCGGTATCTGGTCAATGAACAACAATCAATTGAGCTGGCAACTGGTGGGGCAAGGCTCAACAACCATGAATATTGCTGGCTTCGGTGATTTCAATGGTGATGGAACGAGTGACATTTTATGGCTGAACCCAACCAATAATTTGGTTGGAGTTTGGTCAATGAACAATAACACTCCCTCCTGGTCAATGGTCGGACAAGGTTCAACGACAATGAACATTGCCGCAATTGGTGATTACAACGCTGACGGCACATCCGACATCATGTGGCTGAACCCTACAAACAATTTATTGGGCTGTTGGACAATGAATGCAAACAACCCAACCTGGAACCTGATCGGCTTGGGATCGACAACAATGCGTGTCGTATAGGGCTTACTGCCCAACATTCCAAGCACCCACTCTTCACGCCAACGGCCTGAGAGCATCGTCTCACCTGGCGCGTTTATTTCCGAAAAAGTTGCATCACAATATTTTCAATAAAAAAAACCTGGCAGCCAAGCTGCCAGGTTTCAATTCATATTCTGACGCTATCGGTAAAATTACTGAGCCAAGCCACCGATCGGCAGAATAGCCTTCAGCGAACGGATTGGATCCAGCGAAGCGCCGTTACGATCACGCTCGATCAGAGTGGTGGAACCGAAGCTATACTTCAAACCGAGCATGCCGCGTGTTTCGCTTTCTTTCGAACCGCCGGTGTTGAACTCGCCCTTGCGGTAGTCAACATCAACAAAAGCGCTCACTGGCGACTTGTCGAAGCGGTATTCACCCTTTGCGCCAACCATCCATGCCGAATGACGCAGGCTACCACCACCCAAATCGGTTGTAGTTTCAACCACTTCATAACCGCCCTTCAGAGCGATCATGGCATTTGGTGTCAGGAAATGACGGACCTGGCCCAAAACAGTGACGCCATCAGCGCTCAGACCGAGCGAGGAACTGCCACCGCCAAACATACCGGTGGTAAAGCCGAAATTGGCATTCTGGTAAGCGGCCTGAGCGTACAGGGTGGTGTTACCAATGAAATACTGGCCTTCAAGACCGGCGAAGTAACGACGGTCCGACAAGAAGCCGATGTTCAGTTCCGAAGCACTGGCCTGACCGATCACACCGATCAAACCGGTCGAATTACGCAGATACACGTGGGCTGCGAGGTCGCCGGTGGTGCGGATCAGGTTGGTGTCTTTATCACCACCGAGCATCGCGCCTGGCAACTTGTTGACGTTGCGATCAAGGGTACCGTCAGCCTGGAAACCAATCAGACCCGAAACTGGGGCCGAGAAAGTAGCACGGCCGGCAAGGTTCATACCGTTTGCATCAAGGCTGGAGCCAGGAGCAGAGAAATTGCCCCAGTTGTAGCCGGCCGCAACCGAACCGAAAGCATCAATGCCAGAGAATACTGGAGGGGTCGGGGCTGACTTCTTGCTTGGAAGATCGGCAGCAATCGCCGAAGACACAGCCAGGGCCGAAACCAAAATAACAGACGATACGATTTTACGCACAACGGATCTCCTCAGATATGTTTAAATTAGTGCAACCTAAATTTGCACCCCAGACCTATTTTAGTCATCGTGATCCGTCAACGCCCCTCAGGGACTATACAAGGGCATGTGATATTAATATCACAGATGCCAAACCACCATTTTTCTTGACGTCAAATATCCGGGCCATTGATTATAGCAAACGAAATCATGATAACTCGAAGCATATCAAGCCATAATCAAGATTTAATCTTCAGTATTGTCACTGCTTTGCTGATCAATCCCTTCCACACCACAAGGCAACCAAGCATATCCTATGAGACGGAATGGCATTGGTCGTGATTAAACCGGGTTGCAACCCTCTTTAAATTTTGACTGCAATAAAATCGGCCAGCCAGAGGGATTTGAAAAACTGTCTGCCATATTCCAAAGACTGCGGCAGAGGGAAAGAGGCAAGCGAAGAGACCCTGCGCGCTTCCGAAACGATCTCCTCGATTGAACGCACCCCGTCAGCGTAACGAATCAGGGCTTGTTGCATCAATTCCAGAGGAATTTGGAAACCGGGCCGATTGAGCAAATGTCCATCCACATGACAGCGATAGCGCAAAACCGGCTTGTAACGGAGCATCTGCTCGCTGTTGAAATCGATCCGGTAGGTGCCTGGATCCCTGCCCTGATGGCAGACAGTAAAAAAGTGGCACCCATTGCGGAAATGGGTCCGTTCCATGATCGACCATTGTTGCCTTTCAGGCAATGCGGACACCATATTGTAGAAGGCATCATTACCCGACGGGTTCGGGTAGTAGGGCGACTTCATAAACATGTCCTGCATCGTCAATCCGGCAGATTCGGCGAGATCGAAACAGTCATCGATCGTGTAGCTTTTGTCGCGTCCGTGTAAAAACGTATCAACCAAACCCGCATCGAATTGCAAATCCGGCGCGATCTTGAGGTAGCTTTGCACCGGATGATCGGCAGGCAATGCGGAAATCACCTCTCTGACAATGGCAAGTGAAGGCTCGTCCTGCTTCAATCCCATTTCACGGAACACCGATTGCATCATTTCAACGCCCAAACGTCCGAAACGGGCATACAGCATCAATGCAATAACCCCATCAGGCCGCAAACATTGCGCCAATGCTTTCATACCCGCCTTGGGGTCATCCATATGATGGAGAACACCGGTCGAAATGATCAGATCGAATGAACGGTCGAGTTCATGCAAATTCTCGATCGGATGGCGTAGCAATTCAAGATTATCGAGCTTGTACTTATCTTTCAGAAATTGCTGATGATTGAGAGAGGAACGGCTGATGTCCACCGCGAGAACACGCGATTGCGGATTGCAATAGGCGATGACAGCGGCCTGATTGGTCCCGCATCCGGCAATCAGAATGTCGAGGTCGGGCCTTGCGTCCCGATTCGGCCAGAACAAAGGCTGGGCATGGGATGGATCGAACCATTGCCAGGAGGACTGGAGCCAGAGAGGCAAATCAACAATCGGCTGGGGATAGACCCAACGCTCATACTGTTCCGACACGATATCTGACAGCGGTTCACCAGACATGAATTTTACCCCGATACTCTCATTTAAAGCCTATCTGTATAGGACAATTCTTTCCAAACCAGAACAAAAAAGGCTTTTCTATATGCGATTGTTTTTCACGGAAAGGTGATCCATTCGGCTCTATTTAAATAGACTGACGGAGAAAATATTGTAAAAGATTCAACGGAATTATTTTGGAGTTTGTCATGTTTCAGGGCGTTGAACAGAGTGATAGCGAACGGCATCTTTACGAGGCATGCCCGCTCTGTGCCAGCAAATCATTCCAGCGCTTTGCGCAGGGTGATTGCACCAATCACCCTTCCTATGACCCCGTTCTATTCCCTTACATTTACTGGCACAAATGCGACGATTGCCATCACATTTTTACCGATGGCTATTTCACCGATGAAGCGGCCGAAATCGTCTTCAGAAAAACCCAGGACAATCAGAGGGTCGGCTATAATTTCGAGGCCAACCGTTATGTCTCAGCCGAAATGATCGAAAAGGTTCTGCCTTATCGCGACAAGGGCCACTGGCTCGATATCGGCTTCGGTAACGGCTCATTGTTGCTGACTGCACAGGAATACGGTTTCAGTCCAGTGGGTGTCGATTTGCGGGGCGAGAGTGTCGCCTTGATCAAGCAACTCGGCGTTGAGGCCTATCATGACAAGCTCGAACATCTGACCTTCGACAAGAGCTTTGCCGTTGTCAGCATGATGGATGTTCTTGAACATGTCCCCTACCCCAACGACATGCTGGCACAAGTCGGGCATCTGATGGAACCGGGCGGCGTCCTGTTTGTGTCCATGCCAAACTGCGAGAGTTCGGTTTGGCATCAGTTGAACGCGAACAACGTCAACCCCTACTGGAACGAGATGGAGCACTACCACAATTTCTCGCGCCAGCGTCTTTATGCCTTGCTTGAGGATCATGGCTTCATGCCCGTCCGCTATGGCATCAGCAAACGCTACAGGGTCTGCATGGAAGTTGTCGCTGTCAAAAAACCGTAAGGGTGTAGCCATCTCTGGCAACAACCGGCGGCGAGCCCCTTACGCCCGGTGGGCGAACAAGGCCGAATAGCGTTCGACAATGGCTTGTTCGAGACAACCGCGCTTTTGCAATTCCAGCATCAGGAAGTGGCATAAATCTGTACTGCCGTACAATTGATGCGCCAGCAGAGCCAGCTTCTTGATTTGCGTGTCATCAAGGCGTTCGAGGTGGAAGGGACTGCGAATATACACCAGATCCCCTTCAAGAAGCTGGTTGCCCGGAACACGGAAATTGTTGTGGTAGATCGTCGGGGTAATTGACCAGCGCTTGATCTCGGTAAAGCAATGCGGGACAAAACCCTGCTGGCGCATGAAAACATCCACCTCGCCAAAGGCAGGCTGATTTTCATAAAGAGGGATGAACGAGATTTCGATCTGCACCATCAGGCAAGAAGCGAGCGTCTTGAGACCGTTTTGCAAAACGGTCAGCTCCGCACCCTGAATATCCATTTTCAGATATTCGATGTCCGGTAAGGAAGCGACATCATCCAACCGCGTGGTCTTGACTGTCGACTGGCCGAGGACACGGCTGAAATTCTCAAATCCATTGAAAAAGGCTATAGCCTTCTGGTCGGATGGCAACAGAGAGGTCATCCCGCTTTGCGGATCTGCCAGATGGACTGTCGCTTCCGATCCATCGAACAGAAACTCCTTGTAGAGCCGGATATTGTCGCCAAAGGCCATCTTCATGGCCTCGACTTGCCGCTCATCGCCCTCGAAAGCATTCAGGCGAGCTTTGCCGGTTTTCACCAGATGCTTGTAGCCGGGATGCTCGTTGATCGCAGAAGCACCAATATCCAGAATTTCGATGGTCCCGTTCAATCCAATCGCCTGCGCGAGATCGAATGCGCTTTGAATAGGCTGTGGTTGCACAGGCACAAGCGTGGCGGCGGGTTGGGGAATCGGGGTTGACGGAGTTGCATCTGTGCCGCCAGCCGCAAGGGCTTTGAGGGCCTTGGCGGCTTCCGAGGCATTTTTCACAATGCGGGCATGATGGACAGGCGGAATACGCCCGCCTGCAATCAGCTTCAGGCAGACGTCTATACATTCATGATAATTACCGATCCAATAGGCATTGACTGCATATTCATCGAACAACCCGAATTCATAGACACCCGGCTCGCCGAACAAGCACCCGACGGGATAGGTCAGATGCAGTCCGGCTTGGGCCAGATCGAAGCCTTTTTGATAGTGTCCTTTTTGACGGCAGAAACGGGCCGCCGCATGGCGGGCTTCATTACGGCCCGGCATGGCGGCGGTCGCAGTCTCATAGGCTTTGATGATTTCGTCATCGGGCTGGCCGAGCGCCTCGCGCAATCGAGCCACCTGATAAAGGCTATAAAAGACCTCTTCCTGCCAGCCGCCCATTGTGGAGCGTTGCAGGTAAGTTTTGATGGCGTTATCGAATTCCTTACAATCCCGATAGCTTTGCGCCAGATAGAAAGTATAGCGCGTCTTCAGGAAGCTGTCCTTTTCCTTGGCCAGTGCTTTGGAAAGAATACCGGCATCACGCGAATAGGTTTTGGGATCCCTGCGGCGCGCGCCATCATGATTGCGCACCATGGTAATGGGCAGATTGCCAACCGTGTGCTGGGCATCGCATGTCGCAAATTCGTGCAAGACTCCGCGATAATACCAATTCTGGCTGTTGCTCATCAACTGGATGCGGGGATAGGACAAGCCGCTATCGGACAGGTTCACAGTATAGCAATTCTGCACCAGATAGGGCATTTCGAACTGATCGGGATATTTCATAAAATCATCGGCATCGATGACAAATGAATAGTCGGCTTTCGGCCGCGAGAGTTCCAACGCCTGCGAACGGTTGAACGCGAAATCCCGCCATTTCTTCTCGTGCAATTCGCCCGGAATATCCTTGAAATACTCTTTGATGATGTCCTGGGTGCCGTCGGTCGATCCTGTATCAACGATGATCCAATAATCAATGATACTGCGCACGCTTTCAAGACAGCGGGTAATAACCGGAGCCTCGTTTTTCACAATCATGGAAAGACAGATGGTTTGACCATATTTATTCATGGTTTTCTTCCCGATATTCCAATTCAAAATCAGTTTTCAAAAATACTTGGCCCTGCTTATGGGCTTCAAAAAAAAGGGCCAGCTAGCCTGATGGCTAACTGGCCCCTTTTATTTGGTTAAGGCTTAGAAGCCAGCCTTCAAAGTCACCATGCCGGACATGACATTGTTGTTGTTGGTGACGTTGGTGCGATAGTTGAAGTTCACACCGATGCTGGTCGAGCTGGTCATTTCATACCAGGTACCGGCACCGAAGTTACCATGGGTCTTGTTGGTGTTCGAGATATTCATCTTGTGCGAGAAGGAGTCGAGACCCGTTGCGGTGATCGACGATGCACCGTTCTGGATATCCTGTTCGACACCAGCCGAAGCGAACACGCCAACCTTAGGAGCCACGTAGCCCATCATGCGAACACCTGCCAGTGCTGTCACAGTGTTGCCCGAAAGCCCCGTGTAATGCATTGGATCGAAGACCGCATCGGATGCTGTTTCCGAGTAGGAGTTCATCTTCAGGTTTGTAAAGCGCAAGCCTGCCGATGGGGTCACTGTCCACTTGTCAGCCATCGGGATGTGATAGCTCACGAGACCCTGTGCCGCGATGGTCCGCAGTTTGGTCGCACCAGCACCCTGTTCGGAGAAGCCGAACAGATCGTCTGGCTGGCTGAACACCGCGTCACGGCGGATATTCAGCTTGCTTTCGCCATAAGCACCGGAGAAGCGGACTTCGAGGCCCTTATTGGCGTTTTCTGCATTCCACACCGCGAAGGCACCGAATGATGGCAGAGTGCTCTTGGTGGTCAGACCGTTGCGGGTATCTGAACCCATCGACTGGTCAACCCAACCGCCGACACGGAGGTTGTTATTGACCCGCTGGGATGCGGACAGGAAGCCGTAGCCCGAGTCTGCATCGTTACCGCTGACCTTGGTGAAGCGGCTACCGAGCGAGACGCAGGTGTTACCCGAGTAGGACAGGCAATCCTGATCAAGCCCGCTGTAGAGCTTGCTGGTATGCAGGCCGACAGCGCTGGCAACCTGCTTCGCTGTGTAGTCGAGCGAAGCTCTGGTGTTGTCTGGGTAAGCACCGAAGATCAAGTCATAGGAGCCGGTCGTCGAACCCGGGGTCAAGCGCCATGAGCTGCCCAGATAGGTTCCACCCCAATCACCGCGCGCATTCAAGGCCGCACCAGTTGCGCCCGTGATACCCGTCACGCCCATGATCGCATCAGCATGGATCAGGGTTGTGAAGCGATTGCCTTCTCTACCGATTGTCGAGTTGGTGGTGTCGAAGTTCACGGCCATATCAGGACCAACCGCACCAGTCACCCACAACTGACCATAGCTGGTCGCATTGTCGGCGATGATTGTGTAGTAGGTTGGCAATGTGCCGTTATAGGTCAGGGCGTTGTTGTTACCGCCCTGTGCGTTGGTCAGATGATCAATCGCGCCATTGCCGGACACCATGATGCCGAAGCCGTTGTTGCCAGCGGTTGAACCCAAGCCGCCCAGGATCAGACCGCGGTTGTCGATCGTGGCAGTCCCGCCAGTGATCTCGATACCGTTGCCGCCTGTGGAGCCTGCACCACCGGAAATTGTCCCGGTCGAAGCGTTGTAAACGGTCAAGGTCGCACCGGTTTCACCAGCGAACAGGATACCTGCTCCGCCGATACCAGCCGTACCGGCCGCAGTCCCACCAGCGCCAGCTTGACCTGATTGACCACCGAGGCCACCAATCGCGCCATTACCGCCATTGCCGCCGTTACCACCGACGCCGCCGAAGCCATCGCCAGTCGCACCGATTGCACCGACGTAGCCGCCTGTCGCACCTGCAACAGCACCGGTACCACCAGGCGCACCGCCTGCTCCACCGGTGTAGCCGGCAGTGCTGTAACCACCATCACCACCGTTACCATGTGCACCGTTATTGCCGGCATTACCGCCGGTTGCAGTTGCACCGACACCGCCGATACCGCCGTTACCACCAGCACCGCCCAAGCGGCCGTAACCACCAGCGCCACCGACGCCACCAGCGCCGCCATTGCCTGCACTGCCTGTTGCGCCTGCTGTAGCACCCGTGCTGCCGGACGCACCGGTTGCACCGCCAAAGCCGCCTGCGCCACCCGTAATGGTGCCGAAGTTATTGACGGTCAAAGCGCCGGATGCGCCTGTCCCACCGAAATAGATACCAGCGGCGCCATTACCACCATTGCCGGAAACGCCACCGTTGCCGCCGTTACCACCGGCGCCACCGAGACCACCAATACCAGCCAAGCCACCGTTACCACCGTTGCCGCCAGCACCACCGTTACCGCCGGTTTCGCCGGAGTTACCACCGTAGGTACCACCGTAGCCACCAGCGCCGCCAGCGCCACCAGCGCCACCGTTACCACCAGCACCACCGTTACCGCCGTTGCCGCCAATACCACCGGTACCGCCGTTACCGCCGAGACCACCGGCACCACCGGTGATCGATGCAGCGGTTGCACCCGTAGAACCGTTGTTGATGGTCAGCGATGCACCGCTCACAATGTTGACGCTGATCCCAGCACTACCGCTGCCGCCCACTCCACCTGCAGCACCAGCACTACCGTTGCTGCCTGCGCCGCCGTTACCGCCCGCGAAACCCGATGCGCCAGTTGTCCCAGCTGTACCACCGGTTCCTGCAGTCCCACCGGCACCGCCTGCACCAGAAGCACCGTCAGCGCCATAAGCGCCATCACCGCCGGCTTGACCATTTGCACCAGCACCACCTGCACCACCAGCGCCACCTGCGCCACCAGCGCCAGCGATCGCGCCCGTACCACCCGTACCACCGGTGATCGTGCTCGTGTTATTCAAGGTCCCGGCAGTTGCGCCTGTCACCGAGACAACAATGGCCCCGCCACCTGCACCACCGGAGGCACCAGCTGTTACGCCAGGAGAACTTGTCGCACCCGTGGCACCATTCACACCGGTTGCACCGGTTGTGCCTGCTGTACCACCGCTACCACCACCACCAGCACCACCAGCGGAACCTGCAGGGCTACCTGCGGCACCTGCCAAACCGGTTGCACCGGTTGTGTTGTCATAAACGCCAGCATTAGCCGCGAGATAGGTATCATCGACAACCGTCTGCGCTTGTGCAGTGTTCATGGCTCCGGCGGCAACGAACATCAAAGCCGAGAGCGAGACTGATGCGCTCAACAGGGCCTTGCGGGATGTTTTGAAAGACTTGGCTTCGGCCAAGCTGAAAGACGCGGAACCATTATACAACATGCACACTACTCACTCTATTGACAGGGCGAACCCCGTTTCCTCGTTACAACACACGGGCTTTAGAACTAAGCCCAACTCATCACGCTTGATCGATCTGGCCTCATACCAAGACTATCAGTCCCGAATAATTCCCTGCCGACCCAACACTGTCTCTTCCAAGTCTCAAAACCGCTTCCAAACCGCGTCCGGTCCGAGTTTTAAGCCCGATCAGGCAACTTCAGGTCCTTGTTTTCACAAGGCTTAGTCTGGATTTATTCACAAAATAAACCCGACTTCAGGATAAAATTCACCCGAAATACCTTTTTACCTTCCAATATTTCATAACAAACGGTGAATTTCCTGTCCATCACAAATTGTGAGTTTTTTACGGCTTTTACATCTTAAAATGATGGCGTGCCCGTTTCATTGAAAAAAATCCCTGCAATAACAATAGCCAAATCCTGTTTGAGAGGCCTTCCAGATTGGTGTTCAAACCCTTAATTGCGGCAAGGCCATTTTTAGCAGGCGTTACGACTATTGTATAAATCAGATGGAAATAAAGACTAAGTGTACTGCCCCAGAGTCCGACAAACGATCTCGTTTCTATTGACCAATTTTTATTGCAAAGCCTCACTATAGACTTGCATCCGAACCCTACTACATATGCCCACGACAGCAGGTCGGCAAGGATCCCTGTGGTCGACCAATCTCGGCGAGACTGGACGAATGATAATCGGATGAAATGGCTCAGATCAGCCGGATATCATGCCGGAGCATGGCCGGGTTGAGCCAGAACTGATCATTTTCGAATCGACGGAATACATCGGGCGGCAAGGCGGATTGCCGATCGGCTCTGCTGATGCTCTTGCGGATGGTGTGCAGGCCCGGCGTGCCACTTCGGGTATCGAATTCAGATGCATCGAATTGCAGATTGTTGAAATCATGCTTGAAAGGGCGTTCGCCCAAAAAGTCATAGAGTTGGGCAATCACGGCTTCGGGATTGGCCGTCAGCGTCTCGTACTGGACGAGAATCAAACGGCCCGCCGCGAATTTGGAATAATAGGCCTGCTTGAGCGCGTTATAGGCATAACCAACCATGCCATCCCCACCCGCCACACCATCGGCGCGGGAATAGACGGTTCCCCCTGCGAGATAATGGAAAATGGACGAGGGTTGAAAGACGTTTTTCTGGACCAGTTGCTCGATGCTGTCGACAACCCACGAAACATGGCGCACGCAGGCAATAATCTTGCCTTCGGGATAGAGCTTTTCCAGCAAGGCCATCCGCGCACACCAACTGCGGCTGGTGTCGAACACAACCTTGTCTGATTGGTCGGCATAATAGGCATCGATCACGGATTTCAGAATCCGCTCCCGCTGATCATCATCAATAAAAACCGAGAATTCGTTTTTCCCGCTCATGCCCTCCAGCAAATTGCCAATCAGACCGGCGACAGGCCCGCTCATATGGGCTTTGAATCTCGGATTTTGCGTCAGTATCGCCGACAGCAAAGTCGAGCCGGAGCGCGGCAGTCCTGAAATGAAGTGAATGTTTTTCATGGAATTGGTCCTCGGCTTGCCGATCCAGAGGGCTCGATCGCTCGCCGTATTACGTCAAAACATCGAAACAGATCTGCCCTGTCATCGAACGCATTTACTTTGAGTTAGAGTTCAATTGCAAATTGTTTTTCCTTCCACGGATCAATACACGAACAGTCATCTTGCCGCCCGCGAAGCAACAAAAAACCCCGCCGGAGCGGGGTTTGATGCATTGTCCGGCACTTCAGTGTCAGAAACCGATCTGGTATCCAGCCATCACATTGACGCTTGGCTGTGAGCTGTAAGCCTGCTGACGGACCGAGACGCTGGTGGTCAACTTCTGGTTCTTGTCGAGGGCAAAGGCCAGCCCGGCCGATGCACTGGCGCGCAAGCGGTTCACGGTCGTGTTGGTGTTGACCGAGAAGGTTTCAAGGCCAGAAATCGTGCTGGTCCCGGCATAATGGTTGGCGTTGCGGCCAACATCATATTCGCCTCCCAGACCGATCTGATAGCCCAAACGGTCTGTCAGCAGACCAGCGAAGCGAACACCGGCCGTGGCAGTGGTCTGGCGCTGATAGAAGCTGGAGTAAGACAGCGGGCTGGTCACATCCGCTGTCACTGTTTCCGTGTAAGAACCACGGGTCACATCGGTATAGCGCAAGCCGACATAAGGGGTTGCAAGCAGGCTTTTGCCGATGGCCACGCCCCAGCCCATTTCAGCCGCCAGCGCCCAGCTATTCAGACTGCTCTTGCCCGAACCCGCTTCGGTATTGGCCAGCAAAGTATCACGCGTTGCCGTGATCTTGCCCGTATTGGCCGCACCCGCCAGCTTGGCCTGCAAGCCGGTCCCATCCGCACGTTGCGCATAGCCGAGGAACGCCCCGACTGTCGGCATGTCACCGGAATAGTCAATGCCGGTCTTCTTGGTTTGAACTGCCCGCTGGTCGATGAAGACGCCAACACGGAGATTGTTGTCGAGACGGTAGGCCGCCGTCAACACACCTGCCCCGTCGCTCATGCCGTCAAACCCTGTGTAACGGGCCTGGAAGCTCACGCAGAGATTGTTTCCGCTGAAATCGCGGCAATCATAATCCATCGCATTGGTAATGCCGGCGACACGCTGGGTCAGAGCATCACGAACCAGGAAGCCGTTGCGCGTCAGCGTCGACAGGGTATTGGCGGCATCTGGACCAAGCAGAGTCACCAACAGATCCCACGTATCGGACGCACCGTTTGCTGTGAGTTTCCATGAAATATTACCGGTTGTGGTATCGGTTTCTTCATTGGTAATGTCTGTTGCACTCACACCGGTCAACACATTGGTATAACGGTTGCCAGCCAGCGTTGAGCCGCCATCGACACCGAATGTCAGTGTCCCTGTAGGATTGGTGACAACCAGCTTGCCGTAACTGGTGACTGAGGTGACATAGATATAATAATTGGTCGGCAATGCACCGTTATAGGTGAGCGGCGTGCCGCCACCTTGTGCGTTGGTCAAGGATGTCACCGTGGCACCGCCTGACACATTGATGCCATAGCCCACCGTGCCGCCACCAGACCCGGCCGCACCGCCCAGAATCGTTCCCATATTGACAATGGTCAACGTGCCACCGCTGAGATCGACCCCGTGGCCGCCATTGGCAAAGGCTCCGCCATCACCGCCCTGAATGGTTCCTGTGGCTGTATTGGTAATGCTGTTGGTCCCGCTGGTCAGCAAAATCCCTGCGGCACCGTTGCCGCCTACACCGCCTGCACCCGAGGTCAGTCCGAGAACTGCCGCTGTCGTCACCGGTTGATTGACACCGGTTGCCCCGGTTGGGCCTGTAGCGCCATCATTGGTCGGCGTAGGATCACCCGCGCCACCTTGCGCACCAGCACCGCCCAAACCGGCTGTTCCGGCTGAAGAGATCCCGTAACCGGCATTGCCGCCGTTACCCCCGGCACCACCCGAACCACCGACAGAACTACCACCGACATAGGCCGCTCCACCCGTGGCCCCGTTGCCGCCGTTACCACCCGTACCTGCAATTTTCCCGTTACCACCAACGCCGCCATTACCACCCGCGCCGCCGGCACCCCCATTCGGGGTACCTGGGTCACCCCCAGCGCCACCGCCGCCATCACCGCCATTGCCACCGATGCCGCCATTGCCGATTGCGCCACCCGCACCGGCCGCTCCGCCAGCGCCACCCCTGATGGTGCCTGAATTGGTGATCGTGAGGGCCGAGCCGCTAATACCGGCGCCGCCATTGCCGCCTGCGCCGCCATTGCCGCCGTTACCGCCGGTGCCACCGTTACCGCCGTCACCACCAGAACCACCCGAATAACCCGGTATCATGCCATTCGCGCCAAAAACGCCGTTGCCGCCATTGCCGCCATTGCCGCCTGCGCCGCCTGCGCCACCCGCGCCACCCAAGCCACCGGTAATCGTGCTGGAATTGGTAATGACACCTCCTGCCTGGGTTACAGCCGCAACACCATTGCCACCGGTCGCACCTGTACCGCCTGTCTGACCACTTCCACCATCGGTACCGGGATCGCTGGGCATAACGCCATCAACACCGTCAATGCCATGGTTCACAGATCCTGTCGCTCCGACCGACCCTGCAGTTCCGGTCGTCACCGTGGTCACATCCAAAGCCCGGGCAGGGCTTGAAAAAGCACCAAGTCCGGCCAACAGCGCGAGGGTGCACACGCCAACGCTCAATTTGGCGCCGACGTCCATTTTGGATGAAACAAAAACCACGGATTTCATATGACAACTCCACTCATTCACAACGCATGCCACTGCACACTATTAAAATTTTGTTTACGATCTTATTTTGTTGGTGTGTATCGTATTTGTATATGTATTACAAATTCACACAGTTTTATGTTTATATTCTTGATTTTTGATAGAATTTGATAATCATCAATCAATTCAAAAACAATATATTGAATAAACGTTATGGGGCTTCGAAATCAATAATTAATATTTAATTTATTGGATATAAACAGATAAAATTTTATAGCCTTAAATAACTGAAATACAAATTGCATCTTAGCCACATCACGCGGCATGTGCCTTTCAAAATCCATCAATAAAGCACTGGTCTGACTTTTTTACAGATTTCCAGCTGAGCCAAAAACCTATTCCGGCACCCATCGCGCCAATCATGACAGACAAATCCCACACCATTGCGTGACATGGGATGCCCCGCCGGGGCGGACCGGTTTATTATTGATCTTAAAATCATTTGGTTCTCACGCTCTGAATGATTTTAAACTGTGGATTACTGAGGCTTATACGGATCCCATTCATTCTTATTTAAACAGCCTTTAACGGGAAACTCATTCCCCTGTCTCTGCCCGCACTGTGTCAAGAAACGCGCAACGGATCATGCACTTTGCCGCAATGAAAGGCCGGTCATCGCTTTCCAGTTGTCTCACACCGACAATCCATGTTCACGAACATATTTCGCGAAGGTTTCCCGGCCTCTGACATAGCGCTCGGAGCTTTCGTGCAGGCGCGTCACATCGTCGATTTCGACCGCATGAGTCGTCCTGTGGCGATGGTGCCAGAACACCTCATGGCCTTCGCCATAACAGCTATATTTTCGATGATAAGCACAAAACCAATTATCGCAGTACATGGACTCGAAGTCCGGCGGATAAATGACATTCAGCTTCTCATATGCGCTCCGTGTCATCACCGGATGGAACACGGAAAACAGGATCTTACGCTCGTCGAGCAGATTTAAAACCACATCCGGTCTGACTTGTGACAATTGCTCAATCATGCCTCGGATCGATTTGGCCCATCCTGGCGGAGGAAACAGATCATCAGACACCTGTATCAAAATGTCTCCGACGGAGTGGAGAGCCGCCAAATTCCATCCGGTGACACAATCCCTCCTGCCGGCATTGATGACGTGACGCACATTCGGATGATTGCGCTGATAGGTCACCGGTTCATCCGTGACCAAAATCATTTCGATGGCTTCATGGCCTTCATCGAACCAGCGTCCGATTACATCGTCGATCACGGCGTGTCTGGCCGTTGTATAGAGCAGAGAAATGGATTTGGGCGGCATTTGAAAACAATATCCTTCTTTATGGCATCATTTCATAAGACGGAGCCTTTCTCAACAGCACGCTGAAAGCATTGGAATTAATGATGATCTTTAATTGTATGGCCATACTCCAAGAATTGGCGATATAATACACAGGCTGTATTTTGATAATCTGGACAACCCAGATTTTTGGGCACGGGACTTGAGTGACCCATCGGAGAATAAGAGTGCTGAATAATATACTTGCCCGTGCGACAGGCGTTCTTCATGTTGGCGCGAACCACGGCCAAGAGCGCGACATCTATCATCATCATGGTTTGAAGGTTGTCTGGATCGAAGCCCTTCCGGAAGCCTTTGCCATTCTGGCGCGCCATATCGCCGATTTTCCGAAGCAGTCTGCGATCGAAGCTCTGGTAACGGATGTTCCCGGCCAGTCTTACAAATTCAACATTGCCAACAATCAGGGGGCCTCATCCTCCATCCTGAATCTCGCCAAACATCGCGATATCTGGCCCGGTGTGGATTTTGTCGGACAGATCGATCTTGTCTCGACCACACTGGATCAACTCGTGACCGAGGGAAAACTGGATATATCCGGAATTGATACCCTTGTTTTGGACACGCAGGGCTCCGAACTGCTTGTGTTGAAGGGAGCCGAGAGGCTCCTCAAATCCATACGTTTTCTCAAGGTCGAGGCCGCAGATTTCGAAGCCTATGAAGGGTGCACCACTGCGGATGAACTTGAAAAATGGCTTCAATCGAAACGATACCGTTTGCTGTCCAAATCTGTGTTTGCCCAACATCCTTCGGGCGGCATCTATTGTGACATGCTTTTTGAACTTGCCCTCGATGATGTCGCCCTTTTGCGTGTCGCAGAAGAGTTGCAAATCCTCGGCGGCACCATTGCCGCTTATGGAATGAGTGATATTGGCCTGCAAATATCCGCAGTCGCCTCTGCCTTTGACAGGGCCATTCCCGAGCCATTCGGATGGTGGTCAAATCCGTTCAACGGACAGTCCGGACGGACAAAATTTATTCTGGATCTTTTGAAAACCATCCCCTTCAGCGCCATTCTGGAGACAGGAACATTTCGGGGCAACACGACCCGCTTTTTCGGAGAGAATTTCAAAGGCCCGATCCATACCTGCGATATTGAAGCGCGCTGGGTGATGACAGCCAAACACAAATTGGCCTCTTTTGCGTCTATCGAGGTGGAACAATGCGACGCACGGGCCTTTCTGGCACGGCATCTGGCATCAAAAGACGCACCGCTTTTTATCTATCTTGATGCCCATTGGGGTGTTGATCTGCCACTGGCCGAAGAGCTCGGGCTGATTATTGCAAGCGGAAAGGCTTGCGTTGTGGTGATCGATGATTTTGCAGTACCCGGCGACCCCGGCTACAGTTTTGATGACTATGGCCCGGGGAAACGACTGACAACGGAATTATTGGCAACCATCGATCCAAAAGGCGCGGCTCTTTTCTTTCCTTCGCTCCCCTCAAGCCATGAGACCGGCGCCAAACGGGGCTGTGCGATCATCGCAACCGGAGCAATGATCGAGGCCCTCAATCCTGTTCCGGATTTCAAGCGTGTCGCATGGCCTCAGGCAGAGGGTGTGAAGCACCCTCCCCGTCTGATGATCATTGATACGATTGCCCCGATCCGCCGCCTGCTTACCGCCGGCGCATTGGAACAAAATGTCGGCAAATTGCAGCAGGACCTCCAGGTTCTGCAAAACAAATACGACGCGTTGCAACGCGATCATGCCAATGCCATGCGAGAGCTTCAGGCGCGAATGGCCCAAAAGCCACTCTAGAAAAATGTGAACACACACATGTCTGATCCACAGAGTACCTCTTATTCACTGCAAGGGAAAAGAGTTTGGGTTGCCGGGCATAACGGGATGGTCGGCAGCGCGATTGTTCGCAGGCTTGCCTCCGAGAATTGCTCGGTCCTCACAGCTGATCGGTCTGAATTGAACCTGACCGATCAAGCAGGGGTGAGAGACTGGATGGCCACCAATCGTCCAGACGCCATCTTTATGGCGGCCGCAAAAGTCGGCGGTATTCTGGCCAATATGAGCTACCCTGCTGATTTTCTGTATGAAAATCTGACAGTCGAAACAAATATCATCCATGCGGCCTATCAAAACAACGTCGAAAAGCTGATTTTTCTCGGTTCATCCTGTATCTACCCAAAACATGCTCCCCAACCCATCCCCGAAGATGCGCTTTTGACGGGAGCCCTTGAACCCACCAATGAATGGTATGCGATTGCCAAAATCGCCGGGATCAAAATGACCCAAGCCTATCGCATGCAATATGGTGCCAATTTCATCTCGGCCATGCCCACCAACCTCTATGGGCCGGGAGATAATTTCAATCTGGATAAAAGCCATGTGATCCCGGCACTGATCCGCAAAACCCATGAGGCGAAACTGCGGGGTGATGAGACCATTGTGATTTGGGGCACAGGCCGACCCCGCCGGGAATTTCTTCACGTCGATGATTGCGCCGATGCATGCGTGCATCTGATGACACGCTATTCAGGATCAGAACAGGTGAATATCGGCTCCGGCAAAGATATGACGATATTGGAGCTTGCAAAATTGATCTGCGCTATTGTGGGCTTTCGGGGAACAATCGTTCACGATCTCGCCAAGGCTGACGGCACGTCGCAAAAATTGCTGGATGTTGGCAAAATCAACAGCCTTGGCTGGAAATCCTCGATTGGGCTCGAAGAAGGCCTATCTGCAACCTATCATTGGTTTTTGAAACAAGGGGACAGCCTCCGCCAATCGCGCTAGCTGTGGCACAGTCAAGCCCTGCGATCTTGGCCCACTCACCCCAACCGGTCGAACTGCCCTCGATCGACCAGTTGCGTGCCCGGATTGAGGCAGGCCGCCGATCCGGCTTTGATGGCGGTAGCCAGCGCGTCGGCAGGTGTTTCGCCCCGTGTAAGACCGTAAAGAAATCCACCCAAAAAGCTGTCGCCAGCCCCGACCGTACTTTTGACCTCGATCGGGATGGCGGGCGCGAAAGCGAGGCCGTGTTTGTCGGCCAGCAAAGCGCCCTGTGGGCCAAGGCTGACCAGAACCCGACCGATGCGGCCGCCTCCCACCAATTCCAGCGCCGCCGTTTCTACCGATGCACGATCGGTCAAAGGATGATGGGTGATTTCACCCAATTCGCTTTTGGAGAGCTTGAGCAGGTCGATCCTGCCCTCGCGGCAACTGGTGCGCAGGGCTTCGCCCGAACAGTCCAGCGCGAACAACAGGCCTTTGGCATGGGCCATCTCTGCCAGATCGCGATAATGGCGGGCGGGCAGACCGCGCGGCAGACTGCCGCTGGCCACCAGCCAATCGCCCGTGCTGGCCTGATCAAGCGTCCGGCGGACATGGTCGAGCACTTGGGCGGTTTCTTGAGCAGTGATGACCGGCCCTTCGGCAACAAAGCGCAGTTCCCGTCCGGTGGATCGTTCGTAAACCACCTCCGACAGGCGGGTGTCGCCGGAAATCGCGATCACTTCGCCCTTGGGGATGGTGCGTTTGAGCAAGGTTTCAAACAGCGGACCCGTCGCCCCGCCTGCCAGATAGACCGGCAGGGCATCGGCTCCCAAGGCCGTCAGCACACGGGCCACATTGATGCCGCCACCGCCGGCGTCATAGCGGACATCCCTGACGCGGGTTTTCTCTGTCGGCACGATCTGATCGCATTGCGCCCAGACATCGATAGCCGGATTGGCTGTATAGGTGATGATCCTCGTCACTGCTTCACGCTCCCGAACCCGACAATGCCTACACCGTAACAGTGGTACAGCCCGCACCAAAAGCAAAAAAACAATTTGGCCTTATGTTCAATTCACGACTTTTGGCTTATGAATCAGCCCACAAGAACACTCCCTCGGAAACACTCAACCAAACGGGTCCATTATGAGCGAACCATGCATCATCTGTGTCGCAATCACCGGAAGTGTGCCGACGCAGGCCGATAACCCTGCTGTTCCGGTCACCATCAGCGAGCAAATCGAGAGCACGCAGGCTTCTTTCGAGGCAGGCGCTTCGATTGCCCATTGCCATGTCCGCGATGATGCAGGCAAGCCGACCTCGGACCCCGAACGCTTTGCACGCCTCAAAGAGGGGCTGGAAAAGCACTGCAAGGGCATGATCATCCAGTTTTCAACCGGTGGCCGCTCCGGTGCGGGGCGTGACCGCGGCGGCATGCTCCCCTTGCGTCCGGATATGGCCTCTTTGACGGTAGGGTCCAACAATTTCCCGACCCGCGTCTATGAAAACTCTCCCGATCTGGTCGATTGGCTGTCATCCGAAATGCTCACGTATAATGTGAAGCCGGAAATCGAGGCTTTCGATCTGTCCCACATCGTCCATGCGGCCAAAATGGCCAAAGATGGCCGCCTGAAGGGCCCGCTTTATGTGCAATTCGTGATGGGTGTGAAAAACGCCATGCCTGCAGACGAGCGCATTTTCGATTTCTATATCGAGACACTCAAGCGCTTTGCCCCCGATGCGCAATGGTGCGGCGCCGGGATCGGTCCCGACCAGATCCGTGTCAATGAATGGTCGATTGCCAAAGGCGGCCATACCCGCACCGGCCTTGAAGACAATATCAAGCTCGACCGCACCACTCTGGCTCCGTCCAATGCCGCACTCGTCAAGCGCACGGTAGAGATCTGCCAGCGGCACAACCGTCCGGTGGCCACGTGGCAACAGGCCCGCGAGATTTTGGGCCTGCCGCTCCAAACATCCTGAATGGAAACCGAGTGCGGCAGGTCACACTGCCGCACTCCCTTTGCTTGATTAATAGCTGATTTCGGCCACTTCGCGCAGTTCGTCCGGCGTGGTGGTCCTGAAGCCGAAAAATTCCAGATAGGCCGGGATCTGCTCGAACAGCATGTCGGTGCCGATCTGATAGGCACAGCCCCGCGCCCGCGCGGCCTCCAGAAACGGCGTGATCTCCTGTTTCATCACCACCTCGCCGACAAAACTGGTCGGCGCAATGCGGCTGACATCCATGGGCAACGGATCGCCCTCTTTCATACCCAACGGTGTGGCATTGACGACCACGTCATATCCCGCCGGATCATTGACACCCACCGAGACAAGCAATTGCGGATAATGGGTTTTCAGCCGATCCGCCAAGCCATGCATGATCGGCGTATAGGAATCATACAGGCTCATCTCGGCCACACCTGCTTTGGCCATTGAAGCGGCAATGGCAGACCCGACACCGCCACAGCCCGCGACAAACACCTTGGCCCCTTGCAACACCCGCCCCTTGCGCAAGACACCGCGCACAAATCCTTCGCCGTCGAACATATCGCCAACCAGCTTGCCCTTGCTATTCAGCCGCACGGCATTGCAGGAGCCTGCCACTTTGGCGGTTGTCATCACCTCGTCCAGCAATGAAATGGTGGTCACCTTATGCGGCATGGTGATCAGCGCGCCATGGATGTTGGACAGGCGGAACACCAGCGGCAGAAACCTGTCGTAGTCCTCGGCCTTGCACCCCATCGGCACCACCACGGCATTGATGTTGTGCTTGTTGAAATAGGGATTGTAGATCATCGGCGCGCGGAAGGATTCAGTGGGATAGCCCAGATGCGCAATCAGTTTGGTAGTGCCCGAAATCATGGATCGTCTCCGGCCAAAAAATGGATGTGACGCCCCCCAAGAGGGCGTCACATCAGATCGAACCAGCGCTTAACCGCCGTAGCCGAACAAGCGCGGCACAAACAGCACCACATCCGGCACAAAAATCATGATCAGGAGAGCGGCCACGAGCACCCCGATAAAGGACCAGATTTCGCTGATCATTTCCTTCAGGGAAATGCCGGTAATCGCATTGACCACGAACAACAGCACCCCGTAAGGCGGTGTTATCAGCCCGATCATGCAGTTGACCACCGCCACCACGCCAAAATGCACCATATCAATGCCCATAGCGCGGCAGGTCGGGACAAACAGCGGGATGATGACCAGAATGATGGTGGTCGCATCAATCAGACAGCCGAGGATCAGGAACAAGACATTGACCGCCAGCAAGAACATCAATGGCGAGACATCAAGCCCCTTCATCGAGTTGGAGACCAGCGCCGGAATGTTCTCGCTGGCGACGATATAGTTGAAAATCAGCGCGCCGCCGATCACCAACCCCACCGAAGCCGTGGCCCGCGAGCTTTCAGCCAGAATGCCATAGAGAGCCTTGAACGAAATCGCCCGATAGAAGAAGGTCGCTAACAGCAAGGCATAGGCCGCCGCAATCGCCGCCGCCTCGGTCGGTGTGGTCGCCCCACCGTAAATACCGAACAGCAGGATCACCGGCATCATCAAAGCCGGAAAGGCCCGTTTGGTCAGGCTTGGCAATTCCGACAGCGGCACGGAATCCTCGATCGGAAAACCGCGTTGCGTCGCAATCCGGTAATTCAACAGCATCAGCACGATACCCATCAGGATACCGGGCAAAATACCGCCCAAGAACAGATAGCCGATCGAGGTGTCTGACACCAAGGCATACATGACCATCGGAATGGATGGCGGGATGATCGGGCCGATGGTGGACGCCGCGGCCGTGATGGCGGCCGCATAACCGGGAGAGTAGCGGTTGTTCTTCACCATCATGCCGATGATGATTTTGCCAAGCCCGACCGCGTCGGCCACAGCCGAACCGGACATGCCGGCAAAGATCATGTTCGAGACCACGTTGACATAGCCCAAACCGCCACGGAAACGGCCAACCAGAGCCACGCAGAATTGCAGGAGACGATCGGAGATCGTGCCGGCATTCATGATATTGGCGGCAACGATAAACAGCGGCACAGCCAAAATCAGGAAGCTGTCATAAAGCCCCTGAATGATCTGCTCGGCCGCCAGACCAAGATCCTGCCCCTTCACCGCCAGATAGACGACCGCCGAAACAATCATCGACAGAGCCAGCGGAGCACCGATGGCCGCCAGAATGAACAGGGCAACCACGCATGATGTAAAAGCCAGCGTCATGATTTTGTCTCCCCTTCCAGATCATGGGGAGATACGCCATTGATCAGCTTCCAGGCTCGCACGCCATAGTGGATGATGATGGCTACAGCGAAAATACCGTAGACGCTGAAGACAATATCAAGACGGATGCCCAGCGTATTGCTCGATTTGATCTTGTAAAAAGTGATGTAATCAAGCGTTGCAGGCAGGGCCGCCAGAAAGCCGAGCGAGATGGCCAAAGCGGAAACCAAAGCCAACAGGCGTTGCACCGGCAAGGAGCAGATCCCGTAGATCAGGTCGAATTTCACCTGATCGCGTTCTTCAAGCAAAAAGGCCGAGCCGAGGAACACCACCCATAGCCACGTCGTCAGACAGGCTTCGGTGGTCCAGATGACTGAAATATTCAGGACATAGCGGCTGATAATCTGGAGCATGAAGGATAAAAACATGGCGGCGAGGAGAAACGCCGCCACATTTTCGACCCTTGCCCGTATCCAATGGATAAAAGCGGTCATTGGGTATCCGATCACTGAATGGCGTTGATCTTGTCGACCATGCCGGCTGGCCAATCTTTCGCGAATTTGGATTCGAGATAGGCTTTCTGCACCGTCTTGCGGAAGGCTTCGACATCCGGCGTATAGACCTTCAGACCCTGCGATTTGAAGAATTCTTCCAGATCCTTTTCCAGCTTCAACTGACGCTGGCGGCCAAGCTCGGCGGCATCGTCGGCGGCCTTTTGCAAGGTCTTCTGCTGGTCGGGGGTCATCTTGTCCCAGACCTTCTTGCTGAAGGCGATGAAGTTCATGTCGACCAGATGGCTGGTCAGCACGATCTGCTGGGTCACTTCATAGAATTTGGAATCGCGGTTGGTCGGCAAAGGATTGTCCTGCCCGTCAATCGCACCCGATTGCAGGGCGGTATAGACTTCGGTGAATGCGACAGGAAGCGGATTGGCGCCCAAAGCCGTCCCGAGGAACAGCCAGGCTTCCGTGCCGGGCATACGCAGTTTGATCCCTGCCAAATCGGCTGGTGTCTTGATTTCCTTGGTCCCGCGCAGATTGAGCTGGCGACGGCCAAGATACATCACAGCCAGCAACTTCACGCCCAGCTTGTCTTCGGTAGCCTTGTACAGGTCCTTGACGACATCGGAGGCAAACACCTTCTTCTGGTGTTCGGCATCGCGCAACAGATAGCCTGCTGTGAAAATGGACCAGGCCGGAATCAAAGTGGCCAATTCCTGTGCCGAAGTGATCGACATATCGAGATTGCCACGGGCAATCGCTTCAAGCTCGGTGCCCTGCTTGAACAAGGTGGCATTGTAATGCGGCTGATAGGTCGCAAAACCCTTGATGGCGGGACCGAACACTTCTTCAAGTGCGACAGCGCGCATATCGGTTGGGGTCATGGGCGCCGACATGCGAAGGGTCACACCCTGTGCCTGCGCGGGTACAAGGCCAGCGCTCAAGGCGAACCCGCCAAGAACCGATGTTTGAAGCAAGGCGCGGCGATTGAATGTTGATGACATCTGAGATCCTCCAATTGATCGTTGTGTCGTGATCGTTTTATTCGTCTTTTGACGTATTATTCCTCGGATTTGTTTCATCACATTCTGGCACCAAAAATCAATGCTCGAACACCGGTTTTCTGAAAATACCTTCGTTTATTGACCATATTCAGCTGAAAAAACCTATTCAGCCCTCCCCTGCTGGTCCCTATCGTGACTGTGGCAGGTCTGCTATTCTTGTCGGGTTGATGGCGTTTAAGGGTAAATGGTTGCCAATTATGACACAGTCTTTCCCGGCATTTGATCCGCGCACAGCCTTTTCACTCGAAGGCCAGACAGCCATTGTCACGGGTGGCGGCAGTGGCATCGGCGCGGCCATTGCCGAGGCACTGGCACGGTCGGGTGCCGCAGTCTCCCTGTTCGACAAAAACCTCTCTGCCGCACAAACCCAAGCCGACAGCTTGCAGGCATCCGGCCTGTCCGCCACCGCCTATCAGGTGGATGTGACCGATGAAAGCAGTCTTGCCACAGCGATGGACGAGGTGGTCAGCCGGTCCGGCAGGCTCGATTGCCTGATCAACAATGCGGGACTGGCGATCCGCCGGCCGACCATCGAGCTTGACCTGAAGGATTGGGAAGCGGTGCTGGCGGTCAATCTGACCGGTGTGTTTTTATGCGCCCGCCATGCCGCGCGCCACATGCTGGCGCGCAAAAGCGGGGTGATTATCAACACCGCCTCGATCATGGGCCTGTCGGGTGGCGGGCTTTATCCGAATATTTCCTATCAATCCACCAAGGGGGCCGTGGTCAATCTGACCCGCTCGCTGGCGGTGGAATGGGCAGCCGATGGGATCCGCGTCAACGCCATTGCGCCCACATGGGTGCGCACCGATTTCATCAAGCCGCTGACCGACAATCCCGATCTGCTGGCGCGGATGCAAGCCATGACACCGATGGGTAAAATCGCCGAGGTCAGCGACATTGTCGGTGGCGTGATCTATCTGGCAAGCCCTGCGGCCGCGATGGTGACAGGGCATGTTCTGGCGATTGATGGCGGCTTTCTGGCCCAGTAATCGGCCGATCAATCCTTGTAATAGGCCTCGACCGTGCCTTTGAGTTTCACGGTCATGGGATTGCCGCGACGGTCCTTGGCATTGCCCGCCACCAAGCGCACCCAGCCTTCGGAAATGCAATATTCTTCGACATTGGTTTTCTCAACGCCGTTGAAGCGGATCCCCACCTCGCGTTGCAAAATCTCCCCGTTGAAAAACGGGCTGTTCTGGTCGGTGCTCAAACGGTCGGGAAGCTGTTCGGTCATGATGATACCTTCAAGGATTCGTCAGTTGATGTTTCTTCTAACCAGCAAAACCGCAAAAGCCAATCGGCACAGGGTCATGCCTGATGTGGCTTGGCCGTCAGCACAGGCCTGAGCACCGCAAAGAAGGTGACACCGGCCAGCAGATAGGCCAGACCGCTCACGGTCAGCACGCTGTCCAGCCCGAACGAGGTCGAGATCACCGGTACCAGTGCCGCCCCGATGACCGAGAAACAGCCATTGATGCCCCAAGCCCAGATAAACATCTGCTCCTTGCCCAATTGACCCAGACTGGTCATCGCCACCGGCATGGGAAAGCCCATCAGAAAGGCCGGAGGCAGGATCAGCGCGAAACAGCACAACAGGCGGGTGGCATAATCTTGCGAGCCAATGGCATTGAGCACCCAATCCAGCCCCGTGGCATAGGCAATCAGAATAGCCGCCAGCGCGACAAACAGCACCGGCATCAGCCTGCGGGCCTGCGGCAGGATCCGCTCCGAAACCAGACTGCCGATCCCCGAAAACAGCAACATGCCGGTAATCAGCACCGAGGCCGAGATGGTCGCACTGCCCAGGGCCATCACGAAATGGGCAATCAGCGACACTTCGACCATGATATAACCCAAGCCGAGACAGGCGAAATAGACCACCGTCTGCATCTTGCCCGGATATCTGACAAAAATCGTGCGCCAGCCGAAAACCACGGGCAACAAGACCAGCGAGAACGCCGCAATACAGGCAAAGCCCAGCGTCACCCAGATCAGCAGGTAACCCCATTCATCCTGCAAGATCTCGATGCGGTCGAGCACATTGGTCAGATCGGCGGTTTTGATATAGGCGGCAAAATAGGGATGCGCATTGGTCAGCAACCGCGTATCGAACACATAATCACGGGCAATCGCGGGCCATGTGCCCTTCACATGGGCTTGCCAGGCCAGACGCGCCAGTCGGGTGGAGGGCAGACCCGTATCAATCGCCACATCCGGCGCAGGCTCGCTGGAGCCGTCCAACCCGTCCGGGGCGGGCGCACCCGATCCGAAAATCTGGTTGCGATAGTCCTCAAGCAATTTGGCCTGATCGGGATCGTTGTATTCGAACCCCGGAGAATAGATTTCATCAAAGGACAACAGGCCGTTATGCTTGCGGAGCAAGGCCGTTTCCTCGTTCGAGAAGCCATCGCGCTTGTACAAAACCGTTGTGGTCGAAAGATAGCTCGACACCACGAAGAAATGTCTGGCAATGTCGGGACCGCTCACCTCATGCGCCGCCGCCACCATCGTGGCATAGAGTTTCAGCACCGATTTGGGCGGCTCTTCCTTGTTCCAGATGGTGACCGACAGCAGGCCATCCGGCTTCAGCGCCCGCATGTAATGGCCCATCGCCTCGCGGGTATAGGCAAATTTTTCGACAATCGCGAAACCGCCGGGGCTGGAAAGGCCCGCCGAATCCGCCAGAGACAGATCCACCACATCGAAGCGGTTTCTGACCCCTGCCAGATAGAGGCGACCGTCATAATCGATCACCTTCACATTGGGACGGTTGAGAATATCGCCGGTGAAATCGCGCAAGATCTTGTTGTTGCGAAACACATCCAGCACGCCCCTGTCGCCTTCGGCAACCGTGACGGTCTGCGAGCCGGAAGCCAGTGCCAGCGCGGTCGACAATCCGCCGCCGAATTGCACCACAAAGGCATCGGCCTTGGGCTTGAGCAGATAGGGATAGACCATCGGCAGATACTGGTAATAGGCGGTTTCATCGGCGGGCAATTGCCGGATAATGCCGCCCGGCCCCTCGCTATCCTGATAGAGGCCGAGATAGGCGTTTTCCGGCATTTTCGGCAAGTTGAAACCGGCATTGTCCGACAGGCCCGGCGCGAAATGCAGATAGGAGCTGGAATAGACCTCCAACAGCCCGAACGGCGACTGGTGCATCAGGACGCGCTGGCTGTCGGGAAATTTGCGGGCATAGCTGACGCCCTTGTAGTCGGAAATGGCGATCTTGGCGATCGGGAACAGTTGCGGCAGGACCAGATGCGCCGCCAGACTTGCGCCGATCAGGACCACCATCCCCAACATATGGCGGCGCGCCCCCAAAGCATCGAACCAGAACAGCGCGCCAGCCAGCCACATCACCAGCGGCATCACCATCAGATCCTGCGGAGCCAGCACATACATCGAGGCCAGCAACATCAGGCCGCCAATGCCGGAACCCACCAGATCGGCAAAATAGACCCGGTTGAAAATGGTTTGCGCCTGCTGGAACACCACGCCCAAAAACAGCGCACCCGACAAAAACGGCACCAGATAAAGCGCCATATTCAACGCCAAACGCCATTTTTGGACCGGATCGGAGATCAGGAAAATCGCGTTGAACGGAAATTGCTGGACCAGCAGATTGCAGGCCACCGTCAAAGGGCCGAACAGGAACAGCGACAGCGACGACATCAGCCGCCAATGGGTTTTGAACCAGCCATCGGCAATACACATCACCGCGCTGACCAGACCGAAACCGAGCATGGCCAGACTGATCACCAGCGAGCCGAAATGCGCCCAGCTTCCCACCGAGAAAATCCGCATCACGGTAATCTGCAGGGCGATCAGCGCACCGGCGATCAGCGCGGTGGCCAGATAGATGCCGATGGAGCGCCGACGCGCACCAAGGCCCAGCCCCGTCGCGTCAAGAAACGAAGAGGTCACTGATTATGCGTTCCCTTGATGGTGCCGCCTTCCAGCTTGGTAAAGGGCACAAAGGGCACAATCCGGCCACCGTAAATATCACTGCGGGTGGCCCGCACCACGCCGTCGGACCCTTCTTCCTTGACCACTTTCAGCACGCGTTGCGCACCGGGCGGCCCGACCGGAATCACCATGATGCCGCCGACTTTCAACTGCTTGAGCAGAGGCGGCGGAATATGGTCGATCCCGCAGGTCACGATGATCTTGTCGAAAGGACCGGCCTCTTCCCAGCCATAATAACCATCGGCATGGCGGCTCTGGATCGCTTTGAATTCGCTGTAACCCTCGCCGATCAACTGGTCATAAATTCCACGCGTGCGCTCGGCCAGCGGCTGGATGATCTCGATGGTAAAGACCTGATCGGTCAGATAGGACAGATAGGCCGACTGGTAGCCCGATCCGGTGCCGATTTCGAGGATCTTGTCACCCGGTTGCACATCGATCGAGGTCGTCATGCGCGACACGATATGCGGGCCGGAAATGGTTACGCCGTAGCCGATATCGAGAAAGGCATGCTCATAGGCCCGTGGCAGATTGCGGGGCAAAACGAAATGCTCTCGCGGGGCCATCAGAAACGCCGTCTTGTTGCGCTCGTCCAGCACATCCTTGTTGGAGACAACCGCCTGATAACGCTCCCAACGCTTGCGCAGATATTCGGCAGATTCACCACGGTTTTTCTGTGCCCACTGGATGAATTCCTCGCCATTGCCCATCGGCGGCTTCATCTGCGGGGTCCAGGGCGTGCTGACAGCGGCCTGTGCCGTATCGGGCAAAATGGTGCCTGTCAGGGCGGCAGTCACCAGACCTGATGACATGTGGAGAAAATGACGTCTGTTCATTGGCCTGCTGTTCCCGACTGTAACAGTTTTATGGTGATCCTGATCCCAGCTTATGCTGGCTAATCCATGGCAGATCAAGTTGAAATAACGCCCTGCCCGCCCTTTGCCCCCACTAAAGCGGCAGTCTGATGCGCCCCAAAACCTGCGCCAGCGGATCCTCGACCCAAGCCTGCGAGACGAAATCGTCATGCACGGCTTTGCTCGCGTCAATGAAGCTCAACGTCCCCTTGGTCAGCACGGCAGGCCAAGGCGCGATCCGCGTTGTTTTCGGCTTGAAATGCGCCTTCAAGGCCAGATTCTCGGATTTCGAGGCCGAGCTGTAAGCGCTGACGAAGAACACCCGCTTGCCGTGCTCGTCCAGCCATGCGGCAAACCGCTCCCCCTCGCCGAACAGGGCATCCAGCAACACCACCCCCTTGATCCGTTGGGTGGCTCCGCCGTGTTCCAGCGAAAAAATCGTCGGATAATAGCCGCCGCTATAGGCAACAATCACAATCGGCAACGCCGCCAGAGCCTTTTCGGGGTGCCCTGTCATCTTGGCGAGATGGTGTTCGGCCTCTGCAATGTAGCGGGTGAAAAAATCGGGGGTCCAGAAATGGCCGGCGCTGGAATCATTGGCATTGACCGCCAATTGCGGCGCAATCAGTGCGCCGTTCAACCGCGAGGCATCGAACTGAAACGGCACACGCTGGCGCTTGACCACATCGGGCTCCAGTCGCGCCCGATTGCCGTGGAAAAACACCACCAGACAGGCCGGTTTGCGCGGATTGAAGGTTTTGGGCACATGCAACAGACTGCGCTTGTCGGCATAGGTCGAGGCCTGTGTATTGAACCCGCCCCGGGTGGACGTATGTCCCCATAGGCCATTCTGCTGGCTGTCGAGAAACGGCATCGAGCCTCCCGGCATCATGCCGTCATAGGGAAAGGCCGAATGTTGCATGGCCACCAGCCGCGTCCGTTGCGGCTCGGCCCACACCCCGCCCAAAGGCCAGACCGCCCCCGCCAAACCACCCAGACATGCCCGCCGCGAAATCATTCTGACCACCATCCGATTGAGGCTGGATGGTAAGGCAGAGCGGGGATGGGTTCAATGGATTGCATTCATTGTTTTTTGTTGTAACATAAATTAATGAAAATCGAGTTTGATCCATCAAAACGCGATAAGACGCTGATTGAAAGAGGCGTTGATATGGCGCGGGCTGATGAGGTTTTAACCGGAAAAACGATCACCGTGCCCGACAACCGCAAGGATTATGGCGAAAATCGCTGGATTACAATCGGATACCTCGATGGCAGAATGGTAGTCGTGGCTTGGACAAAACGCCGTAATAATTTCCGTATCATTAGTATGAGAAAAGCCAATGACCGAGAACAAAGCCAATATGACACCCAACTGGGCGGACCCTGACGAGATCCCCGATCTATCCGCGCCAGAATGGGTTGAAAAATTCAAGTCCGTCAAGGTCAAGCGTGGCAGGCCGCTCGCTACGAGTAAAAAGGTCCTACAAACTCTTCGGCTTGATCCCGAAGTCATCGACTATTTCAAAGGGGACGACCCAAAGAACTGGCTGACCCGCATCAACAGCACGCTGTCGCAATTGGCGCGTGGCGAGGTGGTTTTGACCCCGAAGGCAAAGCGTAAAAACAAAAAAGCCGCCTGAGCGGGCGGCCTTGGTATCAAACCGGATTTTAAATGGTCGGAGCGAGAGGATTCGAACCTCCGACCCCTAGTCCCCCAGACTAGTGCGCTAACCGGGCTGCGCTACGCTCCGCCGAGGCGGGTTATAGAGGGGTGCGGGCCTATGTGCAACTGGTCATCGTCGGGTTTTTGCGTCAGCCCCCGTTTTTTTGAAAAAGCACCTGCCGCAACCGTTCACTCCGCGTCGGGCCGTTCCATCCAGCGGATGACCGGCATCAGCGGCAGGATCCAGCCCATGCCTGCGATGAGATAAAACAGATTCTGCCAGATTTTGTCGGCCTCCTGCAAGCGTCCCTGCGCCAGCGACATCGCGGCCAGCGAATAGACAACCACCGTGAACAAAATGGTGAAGGCTCCGATCAGTTTTCTGTGCCGCCGCCGCATCGCTTTGTTTCCTGCTGTCATTCGTGATGGTGCTCTATCGCAGATTTCGTTACGGGCGCATAGTCCGAACAAGGATGGCGGACAAAACCGCCTTGCGGGTGATTGGCAAAAGCGCCTGAAAGCCCTATGTCCCCTTTTCAAAGTGATTGCGGCCCGTTCTAGCGGCGGGCAAACAAGGACGATTGATCATGGCACGCGGCACACGGCCCTCCACCAGACGTCAACACTCCGGCCCCGATGGCAAAGCAAAGGGGCTGACGGAGTTTTCCGCCAAAGGCATGTCGCCGGAATCCAGACAATTGGTCAGGATCTGGTTGCATCTGCTCGCCGGCCTGGTGTTTGCCATGGTGATTGTCGGCGGGGCCACGCGCATGACCGGATCGGGCCTGTCTATCACCGAATGGCGCCCCCTGATGGGAGCCTTTCCGCCGCTCAACGAGCAGGATTGGTGGAAGGAATTCATGAAATACCAAGCCATCCCGCAATACCAGATTTTGAATTACGATATCAGCCTCGAGGAATTCAAGACCCTCTATTGGTGGGAATGGGGACACCGGCAATTGGGCCGTTTTGTCGGGGTCGTGTTCGGGTTGGGTTTTCTGTTTCTGGTCATCCGCCGGCATTTGCGGGGCGTGCACATTCTCTATGCGGCCCTGCTGGGCTGTCTGGGTGGCGCGCAGGCTTTTGTCGGCTGGATCATGGTCGCCTCCGGTCTCAAGCCCGGCATGACGGCGGTGGAGCCGATCCGGCTCATGGCGCATTTGATGCTGGCCGCCAGTATTTTCGCCCTGTTGCTGATCTATTCCATCAAACTGAAACCCCGCGTCGAGCGCATCAGGCCCGGATTTGTCTGGGCCGGATGGGGGCTGTTGCTGGGCATGATGTTGCAAATCGCCTTCGGCGCATTGGTGGCGGGCAATCACGCCGGATTGATCTATAATACATGGCCTTTGATGGGCGAACATTTCCTGCCCGATAGCCTGTTCTATCCCTTGCGTGCCATCGGGCTGGAAGCCCTGTTCGATGATGTGACGCTGGTGCAGTTCAACCATCGCTTCTGGGCCTATGTGCTGTTGGCCCTGACCCTGTGGCACGCCTGGGCGGTCAGCCGCGCCCACAAGGGCACGTCGGCCAACCGCCGGGCCAATGCGCTGGTCTGGATGCTGTCAGCCCAAGCGGGCATTGGCATTGCCACGCTGATTCTGGCCGCACCGATGTGGATTGCACTGATCCATCAGGGCTTTGCCATGATGGTGCTGGCAATGTTTGCCGTCCATGCCGCGGCCGGTCAGACGGAACGCCCGCAACCCGCCCCCGAACCAGCTGGCAAACGCCGCCGTTCATAGGCAAAAAAAGGCCGGCCTGACAGATCAGACCGGCCCGTTTGGCTGTGGGGAGAGGCTGGCTTATTCGGCCGCCAGTGCCTCGTCCAGATCGTTGATGATGTCGGCGACATCCTCGATCCCGATCGACAGACGCACCACTTCGGGTCCGGCACCGGCCTGACGGCGTTGCTCGTCGGTCAACTGGCGGTGGGTGGTCGAGGCAGGATGGATGACCAGCGAGCGGGTATCGCCGATATTGGCCAGATGCGAGAACAGCTTCAGGTTCGACACCAGTTTCACGCCCGCCTCGTAGCCGCCCTTCAGCCCGAAGGTGAAGACAGCCCCCGCCCCTTTGGGACAATAGCGCTTGGCCAAGTCGTAATATTTATCGCCTTCCAGCCCGGAATAGCTGACCCATTCCACAGCCGGATGCGCCTGCAAATGCTTGGCCACCTGCAAGGCGTTGTCGCAATGGCGTTGCATGCGCAGAGGCAGGGTTTCAATGCCTGTCAACAACATGAAGGCGTTGAACGGCGACAAAGCCGGTCCCAGATCGCGCAGACCCAACACGCGGCAGGCAATGGCAAAACCGAAATTGCCAAAGGTTTCGCCCAGCACCATGCCGCCATATTCGGGACGCGGCTCCGACAGCATCGGATAGCGGCCTGACTTCAGGAAGTCGAAACGGCCCCCGTCGACGATCACGCCGCCGATCGAATTGCCGTGGCCACCCAGAAACTTGGTCGCCGAATGGACAATGATATCAGCCCCGTGCTCGAAGGGACGGATCAGATAGGGGGTCGCCATCGTGTTATCGACGATCAGCGGAATCCCTGCTTTATGGGCAATGGCGGCAATACCGGCAATATCGGTGATGACACCGCCCGGATTGGCGATGGATTCAATGAAAATCGCCTTGGTCTTGGGGGTAATCGCCTTCTCAAAGCTGGAGAGATCATCAGAATCAGCCCAGACGACATTCCAGTTGAAATTCTTGTAGGCATGGTTGAACTGGTTGATCGAGCCGCCATAGAGTTTCTTGGCGGCAATGAATTCATCGCCCGGTTGCATCAGGGTATGGAACACCAGAAATTCCGCCGCATGGCCGGATGCCACCGCCAATGCCGCCGTGCCGCCTTCCAGTGCCGCCACGCGTTCTTCCAGCACCGCGCAGGTCGGGTTGCCGATACGGGTGTAGATATTGCCGAAAGCCTGCAGACCGAACAGCGAAGCCGCATGATCCACATCGTCGAACACAAAGCTCGATGTCTGGTAGATCGGGGTCGCGCGCGCGCCGGTCGCCGCATCGGGAGCCGCACCGGCATGGATGGCAAGGGTCGAGAAACCGGGGATATGATCGGACATGACAGTAACTCCGTGGTTGGTAAAGGATGGCACCCAAAGAACAATGCGTTCTTTATAAAGAACGGCACAGACAGCGTCAATTGCCTCCATGCCCGGTCGGCAAGCCCGAGAGGCAGTTACCCGACAGGCGGTTAATCGTGACGTACCGGCCCGCGTGGCGCGATGGTCAGTTTCTGGAAACCCTTGGCCGACAGGACAGGCTTTTTCGAGGATAAAAGCCGCGAATTGATTCCCTGCCAGCCGATTTCACCGGAAAGGCGGCCATATTCGATCTTCGGACAGCGGTTCATGATCACCTCCACCCCGCGTGCCTGGGCACGTTCGGCGGCCTCGTCATTGCGCACCGACAATTGCATCCAGATCACTTTGGGCAGAACAGGCATGGCCAGAGCTTCATCGGTGATCGGACCTGCCGCTTGCGAGTTGCGGAAAATCTCGACCATATCGACCGGACCGGGCAGATCGGCAAGGCTGGCATAGACCGGCAGATCGACAATCGTCTGCCCCGCCAGACCGGGATTGACCGGATAGATCGTATAGCCGCGCTCTTTAAGGTATTTGATCACGATATAGCTGGGGCGCGCCGGATTGTTGGACGCACCGACCAGAGCAATGGTCTTGGTCCCGCGCAAAATACGGCGGATGGTTTCGACAGGATAATCCTGATTGTGATCGACTGGCTGGGACATCACTCTGGCACTGGTTGCGAGGGGGCTCATTGAATCATGAGAAGGCAAAAACATAACCGCCTTACGATGACAGAAAAAGCCGTTTCGACAAAGCGCTATTGCAGGCCCTGCCGCACCGGTCTGCACACAGCCTGCCACTCAGGGACCGGTCAGACCCCGTCTTGCTGTTGCACATGGGCCGGATCCATCCACAGCACTTCCCAGATATGCCCGTCCAGATCCTCGAACGAGGATTGATACATGAAACCGAAATCCATCGGGGGCTTGGCATTTGTGCCACCGGCCGCAAGCGCTTTGCCCACAAGTTCATCAACGGCTTCACGGCTCGTGCTGGAGAGACATACCAGCATTTCAGCCGAGGTCGCGGTATCGCAGATTGTCTTGGCTGTAAAAGACCGGAAAAACGGTTCGACGAGCAACATCACATAGATCACATCGGAAATGATCATGCAGGCCGCCTGATCATTGGTGAATTGGGCATTGAATTGATAGCCGAGGCTTTGAAAGAACTGCATCGAGCGTGGCAGGTCTTTGACCGGCATATTGATGAAAATCATCTGCGGAGGGGTTGTCGAAACATTCGCGGATTGGGACATCAGAGGGCCTTCACAATCAGTTTGGTGAAAATGTAACGCGTTATCAAAACAACAGAATCAAACAAAACCCATTCTATCTCACTGAATCAGCGTTCGCGCCATACCGGATCGCGGCGGCCCATAAACGCCCCGATCCCCTCTTGCGCATCCGCATCAAGCATATTGTCGACCATCACACGGCTGGCATGGGCATAGGCCTGCGCCAGGGGCATGGTCATTTGCTCGTAAAAGGCTTTTTTGCCCATGCCGACCGCCACCGAGGATTTGGAGGCAATGATCCCGGCCAGACGCAAGGCCTCTGCCCTTGCCTGCCCTGCGGCCACAACCCGATTGACCAGCCCCATGCGGGCCGCATCAAAAGCCGTTACCCGCTCGCCCAGCAACAGCATTTCCATCGCATGTTTGGGAGCAAGATTGCGCGACAGTGCCACCATCGGAGTGGAACAGAACAGGCCGATATGCACGCCCGGTGTGCAAAACCCCGCCTCCTCGCCGGCAATCGCCAGATCACAGGAGGCAACCAGCTGGCATCCCGCCGCCGTCGCCATGCCCTCCACCGCCGCAACCACCGGTTGGGGCATAGTGACAATCTTCTGCATCATGGTGGCGCAAGTGGCAAAAATGGCGCTGAACGCACCACATCCCGCATCCTCGTCGGTGCGACAGGCCGTCATTTCCTTGAGATCGTGACCGGAGGAAAAGACCGGCCCCTCGGCACAGAGTACCACGGCCTTGAGCGTGGTATCCGAGGCAATGGCGTCCAATTGTTCGATGATCTGCTCCATCATGACGCGCGACAAGGCATTGCGCGACTGCGGCCTGTCGAGCGTCAGAATGGCGACCCCACCCTCGTTCTCTCTGGTCACAAAGGCAGGTTGGGTTGATAAATGGCGGGTGTCGTGCTGATCCATCTTGACAGCCTCGGTCCGAACAGGCTTTTCGTCAAGCCTCCTCTCGCAACCATGAGCACGCCATGACCACGTTTGCCGCCAAGCCAGCCGTAATGACGGCCCAAGAGATCGATGCTTTTCTGGCACGCGAATTTCCGCAAATCCATGTCCACGGGCCACTCTACCGCATCGAACAGGTGAGCCATGCACAAGCCACCATGCGGCTGACCTATCATGACAGCCAGTTGCGCCCCGGCGGCACGCTGTCGGGCCCTGCGATGATGACGCTGGCCGATCTGGTGTTCTATGTCGCCATTCTCGCCTCGATCGGCCCTGTCGCACTGGCCGTGACCACCAATCTCAATTTCAACTTCCTGCGCAAGCCCGCCCCGCGCGATCTGATCGCCCAATGCACCCTGATCAAGCTGGGGCGACGGCTGGCGGTCGGGGACATCGCCATCACGTCCGACGGCTCCCCCGATCTGGTCGCCCATGTCACCGGTACCTATGCTTTGCCCGATCAGAAATAGGAACCACTCCGAATTGAACGGTATGATGTTACCTTTATAACGGTATTATTTTACCACTTCAAGTAACACATTGAAAACAAACACTATTTATAGCAAATTCCTTACTGCACATCGCTTGACCGCACGATCATGTTGCGTTAGACACCCTCCATCGTCACGGCCTTCAAGGGTTGTGATTTTGTTTTGGGCAGGTGGAACGGTTCCACCCCCTCCAAGAGACGGAAACTGATCCATGAAGACCTTTGTGGCAAAACCTGCCGAGGTCGAGAAGAAATGGGTGTTGATTGATGCGAAGGGCCTCGTTGTTGGCCGTTTGGCATCGCTGGTGGCCATGCGGCTGCGCGGCAAACACAAGCCCATCT
>CANGOE010000016.1 GCA_947455455.1 Hyphomicrobiales bacterium | reverse complement strand
TTCCGCTTCACCTCCGGCGGCATCGGCACTCTGGTGGTGGGGACCCATCAATCACGCGGTACACCGATGGAATGGTGGCAGGTGATGGCCGATCACCAGCGCGTCGAAGTGCGCAATGTCCACGAGGTGCGCCATTTCCGTGCCCCCGCCTTCAAGGTCAGCAGGCCCGATGCCACCTTGTTGCCGACCGAGGATACGCTGGTCTGGGAACCCAATCTGACGGTCGCCGCCAATGAGGACCACAAGGGCTATCACAGCCTGATCGGCGAGTTTCTCGCACTGGTGCGCGGACAGCCTGAAGCCCCGGATCCGCACAGCCGGGCCCCCAACGCCGAAGACGGCGCCCGCGCCATGCATTGGCTGGACGTCATGATCAAATCCGCGCAGGTCTGATTGGCAGACTGCCGCTGGTCAACCCCGTGCTGGCACGGGGTTGATGGTGGACGGGCCGCCGATTAGATGGCCCGCCTTGGCACACGCGCCTGTTGCGGGGCTTTGGCCATATCGGCTTTCAAATCCATCGGTTCGTTTTTGAAAATACGCGCATCCATTGGTTTGAGCCGGTCGGAAACCTTGGGCTTGAAGGCCATGCGGGCCAGCACATCGCGTTCCAGATCAATCCCGGGAGCCACTTCGACCACCTCGAAGCCATGTTCGTTGACCTCGAACACCGCACGCTCGGTAATAAACAACGCCTTGCGCCCCTGCGAGGCGGCGAACGGGGCATTGTAGCAAATCTGCTGGATAGCCGAGACGAATTTGCTGTGCCGTCCTTCGGTCACGATCTGCAACCGGCCATCGCCCGACTTGATTTCCAGCCCGCCGGACGTGAATGTGCCGCTGAACACCACTTTGCGGGCGTTCTGGCTGATATTTACAAAGCCGCCGATGCCGACGATCTTGTCGCCGAACCGGCTGACATTCACATTGCCTTCGGGATCGACCTCGGCAAAGGACAGGAAGGCGATATCCAGCCCGCCGCCGTCATAGAAATCGAACTGATAGGGCTGATCAACCACCGCATCGTAATTCAGCGCGGCACCGGAATCGACACCGGTGGCCGGCGCACCGCCGATAAAGCCCTGCTCGTTGGTCAGGGTGACCTGATCGAGAATATGCTCTTCAGCGGCCACGGTGGAAATACCGGTCGAAATGCCCGCGCCCAGATTGCAGATGGCACCGGGCACCAGTTCCATCGCCGCGCGGCGCGCCACGATTTTGCGGTCACCGAACGGCAAGGTCTGCATCGCACCCATCGGCACGCGCATTTCGCCCGAAAAGCTCGGATTGTAATCGGTGGCATAAGTCTGCTTCTGGTCGGGATCGACCACGATATAATCGACCATAATGCCGGGCACTTTGACGTGGCGGGCATTGAGGGTTCCACGCTTGGCCAGACGCTTGACCTGCACCACCACCGCCGCGCCCTGCCGTCTGCCCGCCTGTGCGCTCGACAGCATCTCGCCCGGTATCGCCTCGTGCTCCATCGTGACATTGCCGAATTCATCGGCTGTCGTGCCGCGGATCAGCACGATATCGAGCGGCAGAGGCTTGAAGCGAAGCCATTCCTCGCCGCCGATCGTCACCAGCTCGACCAGATCCTCGGTGGCTGTCGGACTTTGGCGGGCGCCAAGCTGTCTGGGATCCACAAAGGTATGCAAGCCGGTCTTGGTGATCACGCCGGGCCGACCCGCCGCCATTTCCCGCGTCAATTGCGAGATCACGCCCTGCGGCAAGGTATAGGATTCAATGACACCGTCCCGCGCCAGTTCGACCAATGGCGGGGAATCGACCAGCGCACCGGTGATACTGCGCTTGAGCATGCCGGGATGGCGGAAACGCGCCGCGCCTTTCAACTTGCGGTCGCCAATGCCAACGGCATGGATCAGACACAGCTTGCCGGGTGCACCGGTCTCCAGAAAGCGGGTTTCGATGGCTTCCAGAATCGCCTCCGGCACCCCATGTCCGCCCCCCGACCCGCTGACCAGAATATTGTCACCCGGTTGCACCAGTTCCGCAGCCTGTTTCGCTGTAATGATTTTCATTGTCTGTTCCGCCCAACAAAGTCCGCGAGACTTTTTCCATGATTGACAGATGGATCGCATATTTGTAACCGTTTACACAAATCTGGGAATTTTGGCAAGATTGATCAGACACCGCCCCGATGGCTTGCCGCTATCCCGCTTTTACACCAACCGCCATATCGATCATGGAGAGGACAGGTTGTTATGAAAGTCGCATTGGTCACCGGTGCCGCAGGCGGCATTGGCCGCTCGATTGCCCGTCATTTGTTCGATGCCGGATTTCATGTGGCCCTTGCCGATGTCGCACCGATTGCCCCGCTTGAAGGGGATCCCGGCCGCTGGATGTCGCTTCATCTCGATCTGGCGGATCTGGCGGGCCATAACGCTGTGCTTGACCGGATCGGACAGGCTTGGGGGCCGGTCGACTGCCTTGTCAACAATGCCGGGGTCACCTCGATGGTGCGGGGTGATATGCTGGATCTGACCGTCGAGAGCTTCGACCGCTCGATCGGTATCAATCTGCGCGGCACTTTTTTCCTGACCCAGAATGTAGCCAAGCGCATGGCCGCCGAACATCAAAGGCTTGCAGAACCCAAAGCCCGCTGGCGCAGTGTGATCACGATCAGCTCCTCCAATGCCGAAATCGTCGGCGACAACAGGGCCGATTACTGCATGTCCAAAACCGGACTGGCGATGATGAACAAGCTGTTCGCCTCGCGTCTGGGCGAGTATGGCATCGGTGTCTATGAAATCAGACCCGGCATCATCCATACCGAGATGACGCGGCCCGCGACTGAAAAATATGACCGGCTGGTGGCGCAGGGCGGTGTGCCGATGGGCCGCTGGGGCGAACCCGAAGACGTGGCGTCCGCCGTGTTGTCGCTGGCACAAGGCACGATGAATTATGCCACGGGTATTGCACTTGATATTGCCGGTGGTATGCAACTCTACCGCATCTAATCAATGAAGCCTGATGTCATGGCCGCCAGAAAAACAAGTGAACCCGAACCGACGCAAGAGCCTCAGATGACGGACCAGGGATCGTTGGTGGGCCTGCGTCAGGTGGCCATTGCTGCCAATGTTTCGACCGCCACGGTATCACGGGCGATCAACACGCCCCATCTTGTGTCCTCCAAATTGCGCGAGCGGATCAACGAGGCCGTCGACAGGCTCGGCTGGGTACCCGACGGCACAGCCCGCGCTTTGGCGACAAAACGCTCGCACACCATCGGCGCGGTGTTTCCGACCCTGACACACGGTGACTTTGCCCGCGCCACAACCGCCATCCAGCAGGAACTGCAATCAAAGGGGTATACCCTGTTGCTGGCCTGCTCCGATTACGAGATCGAACAGGAATTCCAGCAGATCAAAAAGTTTATCGAACGCGGGGTCGATGGTCTGATTCTGGTCGGCGAGCACCACCATCCCGAACTGGCCAAATTGCTGGCCCGCCGCAATGTGCCCACCATCAACACCTTCGTCTATTCCTCCGAGACGCATGGCACATGCATCGGGCCGGACAATCGCAAACTGTTTTTCGATATGACGAAATATCTGATCGATATGGGCCACGAGGTATTTGCCGTGGTGGCGCAATCGGTTGAAAACAACGATCGGGCCGAAGCCCGCCTGCGCGGTATCCAAGACGCGTTGGCCGAAGAGGGGATCGCCGTCAGGCCGCAACATTTTGCCATCGGCCAATGGAGCATCTCCGAAGGGCGGCACCTGTTCCGCCGCGTCATGTCCACCCTGCCGCGGCCAACCGCGGTGATCTGCGGCAATCCGTCGCTGGCGGTCGGGGCCTATCTCGAAAGCATCGCGATGGGCCTGTCCGTGCCCGATGATGTGTCGATTGTCGGTTATGACGATATCGAGGTGATGAGCCATTTGCCCGTTTCGCTGACAACCGTGCGCGTGCAGAGCGAGCAGGTCGGCCGCAATGCCGCCCGTTATCTGGTCGCCCGCCTTGAGGGCGAGGACATCGACATCCCGTTCCAGTGCGACACAGAAATTGTCATCCGCGACTCCTCCGGCCCGCCGCCCCGAAATCCCGCATCCGCCTGATTCAAAGCGCGGGCGATAATGGGGCTTGAAAAAATATTTTACATCAGCAAAATGTAACCGTATACATTTATGAATGGCTTGACCAAGATCACAGCCGTCATCCAGAGGGAACGATTCTCGTCATGACACGACAGCACGGAACCGAGGCACCCTCGCCCGAGACACCCTCGCTTCAAGCCGCTCCGCATCCGGTTGCGCCTGATCAGGCACAGGATGAGCCGCGCAAGGCACCCAAATCGCTGTTTTACCGCCGCATGAAACGGATCGGCTGGAACCTGCTTCCGCCTTTGACCTTTGTTGCGATTGTGCTGTTCTGGTCCTGGTCGGTCAAAGCCTTCAAAATTCCGGCCTATCTTCTGCCCGGTCCAAGTGCGGTGTTTGCGCGTCTGTTTACCGATTACCAACTGCTCTGGAACAACGCCCTCATCACCATGACCGAAATTGTGCTGGGTTTTGGCCTGACCCTGCTCACCGCCATTCCGCTCGGTCTGGTGATTGCGCTGTCGCCCTTGTCCAAGCAAATCCTGTATCCGCCGATTGTCCTGCTCCAGCTTGTGCCCAAGATCGCGGTCGCGCCGCTGTTTCTGGTCTGGCTCGGTTTCGGCATGGAATCCAAGGTGTTGCTGACCCTGCTGATGACCTTCTTCCCGCTTTTGATCGCCAGCATCAGCGGCTTCCAGATCCTTGATACCCGCCTGCTCTATCTGACCAAGTCGATGGGGGCTTCGGCATGGCATACATTCCGGTTCCTGCGCGTTCCTTCGGCTTTGCCGGTGATTTTTTCCGGCATCAAGACCTCGGCCACCATCGCCGCCACCGCGGCGATTGTGGCTGAATTCGTGGGCGCCAATCAGGGCCTCGGCTATGTCCTGCTGAAAGGCACCAGCACGATGGATATCGAACTGACCTTTGCGGTGCTGGTCGTGCTGACCATCATCGGCATTGTGCTCAACTACGTGGTTGAAATCAGCGAATGGGTCATGACCCCGTGGCAGAGATCGGCCAACAATTCATAACAATCGATAAAACAATCCAACAAGACCAACGGGAGAGACGCAGAATGAAACAGATCGTAAAGACACTCTTGGGCGCAGGCCTCTTGGCCTCGACCATGGTACTGGCTACGTCAGCCATGGCGCAAACAGCCGTGACCTTCCAGTTGAACTGGACGGCCGGTGGGGCCAATGCCGGCTTTGCCGCCGCTGTCGGCGAAGGCTATTACAAGGCTCTCGGCCTTGATGTGACACTGGTGCAGGGCAATGGCTCGGGCAATACCGCGCAATTGGTGGCCAATGGCCGCGCCCAGCTTGCTTATGCCGATGCTGTGGCTGTCAGCCAGCTGATTGCCAAAGGCGCACCGATGAAGTTGGTCTCGACCATCTATCAGTCCAACCCGAATGAAGTGACCGCGCTGAAAAAATCCAACATCAAGACCCTGAAGGATCTGGTGGGCAAGAAGGTCGGCGTGCCGGCCGGCTCCTCGCAGACCACGATGTTGCCCCTGCTGTGGAAAGCCAACAATCTCAAAGAATCCGATATGACTTTGATCAACATGCCGGTGGCCTCGATGGTGCCGTCTTTGTTGCAGGGTCAGGTCGATGCCATTCTGGGTTCGATGGATGCCTATCAGATCCAGCTGGAAGCTCAGGGCGCGGAGCTGGATAATTTCCGCTTTGCCGATTACGGCGTGCCGACGGTCAGCACCTCGATCTTTGCCTCCAACAGCTTTTTGGCCGAAAACCCCGATGTCGTGAAAAAGTTCATTGCCGCCAGTCTGAAAGGCTGGAGCTTCGCGCTCGACAATCCGGACAAGACCGTCAAGCACATCAAAGGCGTGTTTCCTGACGTGAATGAAAAACTGGCGGCTTCCGAATTGGCGGCCATCACCCCGCTGTTCTGCTCGGGTGACGCGAAGTTCATCGGCAAGGCCGAGGATTCACACTGGACCCGCACCCAGAACCTGCTGTCCGAAGTCGGCCTGTTGCCAGCCAACCAGGATCCGAAGTCCTATTACAGCAACGACTTCCTGCCTGCCGCCGACCAGATGCGCGCCTGCAAGAAGTAATCTCCCGATCACGGGGTTCGCAGGCCCGTTCTGCGAACCCTATTCTACGATCCACCTGCTGATCGGGCCCAAGGCCCGTATTGTTGCCCACAAGCGGAAGTTCCCATCATGAGCGCACCTGTTTCCACTGCCCTACGCACCAGCTACCGTTACGAGGATCTGTTCGTCGGCCTGGCTTTTCGCAGTCCGGGTCGCACCATTACCGATGCGGATTTGATGGCGTTTGCGGGCCTGACCGGTGATTTCTCCGAGCTTCACACCAGTGATGTCTATGCCAAAAATAGCCAGTTCGGCCGCAAGGTGGCCCACGGCCTGTTGGGCCTGTCCTATGCCCACGGCTTGATGTGGCCACGTACCGGTGACCTGCGTGAAACCGCCGTGGCGTTTCTGGGGATTCAGGACTGGAAATTCATTGGCCCCATTTTCGTGGGAGACACGATTTTCGTGAAATATGTGCTGGCCGAATTGCGCGACAGCAAATCGCGCCCGACGCAGGCCATTGCCAGCTTTGCGGTCGAACTGCTCAATCAGGATGGCGAAGTCCTGCAAAAGGGCACAAAAGTCTTGCTGGTCTCGAAAGTGCCACTGGATGCGGTCGAGGCCTCGCTGTGAGCCCGTTTCGCACCACCACCGCCAGACCGGAAGGCGTTTGCGCATGAACCCTGTTTCAGCCACACCCGCCAAATCAGGCGTGCCCATCACCATCAACAACCTGTCAAAAGTCTTTGGCGAGGATGGCGATACGCCGTTCAGGGCGCTGAAAAAAGTCAATGTCAACATCACCGCCGGCGAGTTCATCTCGGTCGTCGGGGCTTCGGGATGTGGCAAAAGCACGCTGATGCTGATGGTCGCGGGTTTGCTGAAAGGCTCGACCGGACAGATCAGCGTCAATGGCAAACCGGTCAAAGAGCCGATCACCGATGTCGGCATTGCCTTTCAGGACCATCTTCTGCTCGAATTCCGCACCGCCTTCGACAATGTGATGCTCCATGCCGATATTCGCGGTCTGGACCGCAAGACGCTCGAGGCCCGCGCCCGGGATCTGTTCAAACAATTGCGGCTCGAACATGCGATGGACAAATATCCGCGCCAGCTTTCGGGCGGCATGCGCCAGCGCGTATCGCTGATCCGCACCCTGGTGCATGAACCCTCCGTCCTGTTGATGGATGAACCGTTCGGCGCGCTCGATGCGCTGACCCGTCTGCAGGTCCGCATGGATCTGGAGGCCCTCTGGCTAAGACGCAGACCAACCGTGTTGTTCATCACCCATAGTGTCGAGGAAGCCGTCGGCCTGTCGGACCGTATTCTGGTCATGAGCCCAAGTCCGGGCGAAGTCGTCGATGATATCCGGGTTGAATTGCCGCGTCCGCGCCCGATCGTGCTGGGGGATGCACCCGAATTTGCCAGCTATGTCGACAAGATCCACCGCCAGTTCGAGCGCATGGGTGTGTTGCACGGCATTCCTTTGCCGCAGGTGGATGCTCCGCAAACCACCGGTCAATCCTGAAGGACAGGCCCGCCTCATGGACAAACCCGCACAGCCCCCCTCCCGCGCCCAGGCGCTTGTCGACAGGGCCACCGGCAGTGTCGATTTGCATATTGACGGGATGGTCGCAGAAATCGCTTTGTCGAATGGCGCGATGAATCTGGTCACGCGGCCGATGCTGAGGCAATTGAACAGGGCCATCAGCGAACTGGCCAACCGTCAGGATATCCGTTGCGTGATCCTGCATGGCGGCACGGCCAAAGCCTTTTGTGCGGGCAGTGACATCAAGGAATTCGATGATCTTCGTCAGGATGCCAGCGAATATAAAATCCTGTTTGAAGATATGGTCATCCGCAATCTGGCGCGTCTGCCCATGCCGACCATTGCCGCCCTCAACGGCCATGCGCTGGGCGGGGGCTTTGAAATCGCACTGGCCTGTGATGTGCGGGTCGGACAACGCAACGCCAAAATCGGGCTTCCCGAATCCCATCTCGGCGGGCTGGCCGGCAATGGCGCGGTCCGGATCACCCGTCTGATCGGACCCTCGCGGGCCAAGGAGATGCTCTATACGGGCATGACACTGGAGGGCGAACAGGCATTGGACTGGGGCCTTATCAACCGCTTGACCGACGAGGGGCAGGCTTTGGAGGGCGCGCGCGCTCTGGCCGCCACCATCATCCAGCGTGGGCCGATCTCCAACCGGTTGGCCAAAACGCTGGTGGATGCCGCGCAAGACATGGCCCTTGATGCCGCTTTGTCGCTGTCGACAAGTGTCCAGCAGCAGATTTTCGATTCCGACGATTTGCATCGCGGTGTCGAAGCGTTTTTTGCCAAACGTCCGGCTGAATTCAAGGGAAGCTGATGCCTGCCGCTCCTGCCCTCTCCAGTGCCGGCGGACTGTGGTGATGCCGAAGGATGCTGTGCAGGAAACAGGGCAAACGCGTCCGCCGCAGGATTGGAGCGCCACGGACAACCCGACAAAAAGGCTCGCGGGCATTGTCCTCGTGGTGGTTGCCAGTTTTATCTTTGCCGCGTCCGATGTGGCGACCAAAACCATCATTGCCAGAATCCCTTCCTTTGAAATCATCTGGTTCCGCTATCTGGCCTATTCGGCCATTGCCCTGCCCTTGCTGTCGCGTTCACCTGCAATCGGGCTGATGTCGTCGCGCAACAGGCCGTTGCAAATCCTGCGGGGATTGGGCGCGTTCGGATCGGGCGCGTTTTTTGTCGCAAGCCTCAACTTTATCCCCATCACCGATGCGACGGCGATTTCCTTTACCGCACCGCTGTTTGTCGCCGTGCTGTCGGCGGTGTTTCTGGCCGAGGCCATCTCGCCCTCGTATTGGCTGGCCACCCTGTGCGGGTTTGCCGGAGCCTTGCTGATTGTCAAACCCGGCAGTGTCGATTTCAATATCGGTGCAACCCTGCCCTTGTTCGGCTCCCTGTGCTGGGCCTCGGCCCTTGTGCTGGTCAGGCAGATGCGAGGCACCGAGCCGATGCGGTTGACGGCCGCCTATACCGCATTGATCGGTCTGGTATCGGCAAGCCTGATCGTGCCCTTTGTCTGGGTTGATCCCGATCCGGACATCTGGCCCTTTCTGGCGGTGATCGGGCTGGCCACCACCACCGCGCATATGATGACCGTGCTGGCCTACGGCTATGCCCCCGCCGCCCTGCTGGCTCCGTTTTCCTATGCCCAGCTGATCGGTGCGACCTGTATGAGCTATGCGGTCTTTGATGACATTCCGACCCTGCCGACTGTGGCGGGGATTATCCTGATCACCGCAAGCGGGTTGTATCTGGCGATGCGCAACCGACAAAAAACCGGAACCTGAACAAGGGAGACATCCATGCAACCGATTGTGAATGGCGCGACACGACTGCTCTTTATCGTCGGCGATCCGATTGCCCAGGTCCGCTCGCCGCTGATCTATAATCCCAAGATCGCGGCCCACGGCACCAACTGTATTCTGGTCCCCCTGCAGGTACCCGAACACGAGTTTGAACAGACCATCACGTCCATCATGCGTTTGGGCAATCTCGAAGGGTTGATTATCACCTTTCCCTTCAAGGAAAGGATCATGCCCTTTATCCGGCACATCAGCGGGGATGCAGCGCTGATCGGTGCGGTCAATGCCGTCAAACGCAATGAGCGGGGCGAATGGGAAGGCGATATCTTTGACGGGATCGGGATGATCCGTGCCGTTCAGGCGCTCGGCCAGACCATCGCTGGACGCAAGGCCCTGTTGTATGGTGCGGGGGGCGCAGGCAAAGCCATTGCGGCGGCCCTGCTGTCGAACGGCGTCGGGACTCTCACCATCATCGATCACGACCACGCCAAAGCCGAAGCAATTGCCGGTGTGCTTGGCCGGACCTATCCGCAAGTCGCCATCGGTTGTGACAACCGCAATGTCGAGGATTATGATCTGCTCATCAATGCCACACCGGTCGGCATGGGTCCCGATGACAGCCATGTCGAATGGACAGGCACGCTCCATTCCGGCATTACCGTTGTCGATATTGTGCCCTATCCGATTGAAACTCCCTTGTTGGCTCTGGCCAAACAGGTCGGATGCCCCAACACCAACGGGCAGGCGATGATCCAGGGACAGTCGGATGCCGTGCTCGAATATTTCAACATCGGTTAGGAAGTATCGAATATGAACCTGAAATTCGGACAACCCGACAACAGCGTGATCCAGCTGGCCTATGTGGTCGAGGATATCGAAGCCTCCATCCGCCACTACCACCAGCGCATGGCCGTCGGACCGTGGCAGTTGCGCGGCCCCTTTACCACCACATCCGCACTCTATCACGGCCAACCGGTGGCCCTCTCACTCAGCATTGCCCATGCCTTTGCCGGCCATACCATGATCGAGCTGATCCAGCAGCACGACACCCTGCCTTCGGTCTATACCGATACCGTCGCCCGCACGGGCTATGGCTTCCACCACTGGGGCGTGTCCTGTCCCGATTTCGATGCCAGACTGGACGCATTGCGTGCAGAGGGCAAAGCACCGGTGTTCGAGGACAAGACCGCCATCGGAACACGCGTCGCCTATGTCGATGTCCGGGACGACATGGGTGGTTTCATCGAATATATCGAGATGAACGAGGCCGCAGAGGCACGCTACACGGCCATGTATGCGCGCGCGCTGACATGGGACAAATCTGAATTGATCATGAGAGTATAACAGGCTTGTAAGTCCGGCCGCGCCGGTCAAAACTACAATCCGACATCAGGGCAACAAACAAGGTGAGATGATATGACCGGTTCCCATCACGAGACAGACTGGAAACATGACGGCGTGCGAGTGGTTTCGGGCAACCAGCTTGATCCCAATACCGCGCAAACGCCGGGCATGGACCGCAAGACGGCGATCAATTTTGCCCGTGTCGGCGCCCAGAAATTATGGGCGGGAACGGTACATATCCACCCCAATGCCAAAACCGGTGCGCATCATCACGGGCCGCTCGAAAGCGTGATCTATGTGCTGAAGGGCAAAGCGCGGATGCGCTGGGGCGAGGCACTGGAATTTACCGCCGAGGCCGGACCGGGGGACTTCATCTATATTCCACCCTTCGTTCCGCATCAGGAAATCAATGCCAGTCCCGATGAAGTGCTCGAATGTGTGCTGGTGCGCAGTGACGGTGAGTCAGTGGTGGTCAATCTCGATATCGAGCCGGTCGAAAAGCCCGAAAACGTCGCCTGGATCGACCCGATCCACAAAAGCTGAGGCGCGGAGCACCTCAAGCCGGAGGTGCGACAATCCCGAAATAATCGGTCATTTTGCTGATCTGCCCCAGCATCATCTGGCGGCCCTGAATGAACCGGCAACCCGATTGCGCGGCCAGTTGCAACAGCGGGGTCATTTCCGGTTTGACGATGGCATCGAACACGACGAGCGTGGGGTCGAAACGGTCGATGCTGATCGGCATCCGCGCATCGTCAAGCATGCCGACCGGCGAGGCATTGAGCAGAATATCGGTGTCCTCGCAATGCGGCTCTGCATAGCTGACGGCAATGGCCGGATCGACCAATCCGATCCGGCGGATCAGGTCCTGCGCCCTGCCGGTGTCGGGATCGAACACCCGAACCGATGTTGGCCCTTCATGGGCAATCGCCACGCCGATGGCGGAGCCCGCGCCCCCAGCGCCGATCAGCATCACGCGCTTGCCCGCAAAGGACAGGCCTGCTTGCCGGAACCCTTCGACACAGCCAATGCCGTCGAAAATCTCGCCCTTCCATCCCCCGCCCGCTTGCCGTGCCAGCGCATTGATCGCCCCGACAATGCGCGCATTGGGGCCGATCGCATCCGCAAGGGCCATGGCTTGCTGTTTGAAGGGGATGGTGAATATCAGCCCGTCCAGATTGGGCATCAGCATCAGGGCTGGCACGACACGATCAAAATCGGCCGGCAAGACGTGAAACGGCAACAGGATCGCATCGGCACCACGGGCCTTGAAACTGGCTGAAAACATTTCCGGCGAACGCACCTGTTCGATCGGGTGGCCGACAATACCGTAAATTCTGGTCCGACCGGACACGTAATCGACATCCTGCATCAAGCGTATCCTTTCATGAAAACGCGGCCAGACTAAGCGGGCCTATGGGGCATGGCAAGTGCATCGCCTGATCTTGGCATCAAAGAATACCCCCTGCCTCATGATGCCTCTTGCCATCCTGCCTGATGTCCTTCAATGTCGGTGATCGAGTGATCAATAAGATTGCCAAGGTTGGGGATGACCGCGCGACCTGCCAAAAGGTCGGGTTCATCAGGGAGGAATTCGGTTGAAAGCCTATGCGTTCGATTATGTGCGGGCTACGACGCTTGAGGACGCGCTGGCCCTGCTGGAGCGTGCGGGTGACGGCGGCAAGCTGATTGCCGGTGGCCAGAGCCTTGTGCCTGCGCTGAACCTGCGATTGCTGGCCCCGCAACTGCTGATCGATATCGCCCATCTGGCAGAATTGCGCGGCATCAGCAGTGACGACACCCATATCCATCTCGGCGCGGGAACACGCCATGTCGAACTGGCGACCTCGCCGCTGGTCGGCCAGACTCTGCCGCTCTTGCAAATGGCCATCCGCCATGTCGCCCATGCGGCGATCCGCAATCGCGGCACTTTGGGCGGCAATCTGGCGCATGCCGATCCGGCCTCCGAATTGCCGGCCTGCATGATCGCACTGGAAGCCGTGATGCTGGTGCTCGGTCCCAAGGGCGAGCGGCAGGTTCCGGCCGGTGAGTTCTTCAAGGGTCTGTATGAAACCGCCCTGGAAGCGGACGAGATTCTGGTGCGGATCTCGATCCCGCGCAGTCCGGCCGGAACGCGGTGCCATTTCAATGAATTGGCCCGACGGGCGGGTGACTATGCCATGGCCGGTCTGGCCATGGTGATGCAGGGTCAAGATTCCGGTGATGTGCAGATCAGGCCGGTGTTTTTCGGCATCGGTGACCGTCCGGTTCTGGCCCGCCATGCCGCGCTCTGTCTGCAACAGGCGGAAAACCTGATCGACGGATTGGAAGCGGCCCAACAGGCTCTCGCGCTCGACCTGCAACCGCAGGATGATTTGCAGGCGGATTCGGACACCCGCATGCAATTGGCTAAAGTGTTGTTGAAGCGCGGGCTGGCTGACCTGCTGGCGCAAGGGAGGGGTTGATGGGCAAGCATGTCATCACATTGATGGTGAATGGCGAAAGCCATCGGCTGGAAATCGAACCGCGGGCGCATCTGGCCGATGTGTTGCGTGAAGAATTGGCGCTGACCGGCACCCATATCGGTTGCGAACACGGCGTTTGCGGGGCCTGCACGATCCGTGTCGACGGCGCGATAACCCGCGCCTGCCTGTTGCTTGCGGTGCAGGCCGAGGGCGCCGTGATCGAGACCATCGAAGGCCTGTCCGACAGCGGCGAGATCAGCGATCTGCAAGACGCTTTCCGCCAGCGCAATGCCCTGCAATGCGGCTATTGCACCCCCGCGATGCTGATCACCGCGCAGGAATTGCTGTTGCACAATCCGACACCCGACCGTGCGACAATCCGCGACCATATTTCCGGCAATTATTGCCGCTGTACCGGCTATCAGGCGATTGTCGATGCGGTGGAAACAGTGGCACAGGCCCGTCAGACTGCGGGAGAACGCTCATGACCGATCCGCTCTCCCCGCTCGACCGCCCCAATTCCTATATCGGGCGGACAGTCCCCCGCCCCAATCTGGAACGCTTGGTCGAAGGACGCGGCACCTATGTCAGCGACATGACCCTGCCGCGCATGGGGCATGTGGTGTTTGTGCGCTCGCCTTATGCCCATGCCCGTATTCTCGACATCGATACCACGGCCGCCAAGCAATGCGCCGGTGTGATCGCGGTGGTCACGGGGGCTGAATTGGCGGAGCAGTGCTCGCCATGGGTCGGCGTGCTGAGCCATCTCAAAGGTCTGAAATCCGCCCCGCAACATGCGATGGCGATTGATCGGGCATGTTGGCAGGGCGAAGCGGTCTGTGCGGTGGTGGCCGCGACCCGTGCCCAGGCCGAAGATGCGGCCGAACAGGTGCAGGTGCAGTATCAGGAGCTTGAGCCTGTCACCGATATGCGTACCGCCCTTGAACCGCACATTCCGTTGATCCATCCGGAGCTTGGCGACAATCTGGCGTTCGAGCGCTCGCTCGATGCCGGCGAGGTCGACAAGGCCTTTGCGGAAGCCGATGCGGTCGCCGAAGCCGAATTCGTATTCGGCCGCCATACCGGTGTGACGCTGGAAGCCCGTGCCATTCTGGCCGACTGGAATCCGGGCGAGCGCCGTCTGACCGTCTATCAGGGCACGCAAGCCCCGCATATGATGCAAAACATCTTCGCCAAACATCTGGCCCTGGAAGAGGCGCAGGTGCGCGTGGTCTGCAAGGATGTCGGCGGGTCGTTCGGCATCAAGGTCCATGTCTATGCCGATGAAATGGCCACTGCGGCCCTGTCAAAACGGCTGAAGCGTCCGGTCAAATTCGTGGCCGACCGCATCGAGAGTTTCGTGACAGATATCCATGCCCGCGATCATGTGTGCAAGGGCCGGATTGCCGTCAAACAGGATGGCACGATCACCGCCTTTGCGATTGATGATCTGACAGGCATCGGACCCTATTCGATGTATCCCCGCACGTCGGCAATCGAGGCCAATCAGGTGGTCAATCTGGTCGGCGGTCCCTACCAGACCCGAAACTATCGGGCGCGGACCCGCGTGGTGTTCCAGAACAAGAATGTGATGTGCCAATACCGCGCCGTGGGCCATCCCATCGCCTGTTCGGTCACCGAAGGGCTGGTCGATCTGGCGGCGCGGGCCATTGGCATGGACCCTCTCGCCATCCGCACCAAAAACCTGATTCTGGATGATGCCTATCCGACCGACTCGCCGTCGGGCCTGAAATTCGAGGCCCTCTCGCATCATGCCTCTCTGGCCAAGCTGAAACAGATGATGGATTACGACGGTCTGCGCGCCGAGCAGAAACGACTGCGCCAGCAGGGCATCTATCGCGGGATCGGCATTGCCAGTTTTATCGAGGTCACCAATCCGTCAGCCGCCTTTTATGGCGTGGGGGGAGCACGCATTTCCTCGCAGGACGGGGTGAGTGTCAGGATGGATGCAACCGGTGCCATTATTGTCCAGACCAGCCTGACCGAACAGGGACAGGGTTCGGAAGCGTTGACCGCGCAAGTGGTCGCCAGCGCGCTGGGTGTCGCACTCGACAAGGTCCGGGTCATTCTGGGTGACACCGACAATACCCCTTATGGCGGCGGCACCTGGGCGTCGCGCGGGGCTGGCATTGGCGGTGAAGCCGCATGGCAGGCAGGCAAAGCCTTAAGGATGAACATTCTCAAGGTCGCAGGCACGATTTTGCAAACGGTTCCCGAAACGCTCGACATCGATCAGGGCGTGGTCATCGACAAGGAAACGGGCCGCGAGCGCATCGGACTGGATGAGGTGGCCCGCATCACCTATTTCCGGCCTGATACTTTGCCCGCCGATTTTCAGGCCGAATTGCTGGTCACCCGCCATTATGTTCCGCGCCAATATCCCTTTGCCTTCACCAACGGCATTCAGGGCTCTTGGCTCGAAGTGGATACCGAAACCGGATTCATCACCCTGCTGAACCATTGGTGCGTCGAGGATTGCGGCACGATCATCAATCCGCAACTGGTCGACGAGCAGATCAGAGGCGGGGTTGTCCAGGGACTGGGTGCGGCCTTGTTCGAGCATTGCCGTTATGACGAAAGCGGCCAATTGACCAATGGGACCATGGCCGATTATCTGGTGCCGATGGCCTCGGAAATGCCGGATATCGAGGTCGGGCATGTGGTCTCGCCTACCCTTGAATCCGAATTGGGAGCCAAAGGCGCGGGCGAGGCAGGCACGGCGGGGGCGGCCGCCGCTGTCGCCAATGCCGTCAATGATGCCCTTGACCCGTTCGATGTCACCATCACCGAAATTCCCCTCACACCGTCGGTGGTGCTCAAAGCCCTCAATCAACGCCGCAGTTGATTTTGGCATTGAACCCGAACGCAATCCATATTCAAATACGACCAAACAATAAGCCATCAGGGAGAAACGATTATGACCAGCAAAACACCCCGTTCCACCACACTCAATCGTCGCAACCTGATCGCAGGCGGTGCGGCTCTGGCGGCGGCGCCCTTCACCTTCCACACCGCCCGCGCGCAGGAAGCAACCATCAAGATCGGCTTTCCTGTTCCCTTGACCGGTCCCTATGGGGCTGAAGCACAGGATCAGGTGCGCGCGGCAGAAGTCGCCATTGCAGAATTCAACGCCGCTGGCGGCTTGGGCGGGCGCAAGGCCGAATTGCTGGTGCGCGATGACAAGCTCAATCCGGGCGAAGCCGCAACCCGTGCGCTTGAGCTGATCGAAAACGACAAGGCCAATTTCATCGTCGGCAGTCTGTCGGCCGCCGTGCAACTGGCGATCAACAATGTCACCAAACAGCGCGGCGTGATTTTCAATTCGATCAGCCAGTCGGACGCGATCAACGAAGTGGCCGATTTTTCGAAATATACCTTCCACGAGGCCCTGACCCCGCATCTGACGGCCGGAGCAGTGGGACGTTACGCCTTCTCCAAATTCGGCAAAAAGGTCGCGTTCCTCACCGCCGATTATGCCTATGGACATGAAATGGTCCGCGGTTTCCAGGAAGCGGGCAAAGGCATGGGCGTCGAAGTGCTCGGCGATATCCGCCATCCGATCGGTGCCACCGATTTCTCGACCCTGTTGCCCCGCCTGCAATCGATGAAGCCGGATATTCTGGTGATCAACAATTTCGGCCGCGACCAGCAGATCGCCCTGAAACAGGCCACCGATTTCGGCCTGAAAAAGACCACCAAGATCGTTGTGCCGATCATGCTGTTGACCGGTCGTCAGGCGGCCGGACTGGCGGCTTTTGACGGCGTGGTCGGCGGCACCTCCTATTATTGGGGGATCGAGGATCAACTGGCCTCGGCCAAGAGCTTCAATGACCAGTTCCGCAAAATGCATGGCGGCCGCGTGCCTTCCGATTACGGCGCGATGGGCTATGCCGGTGTGCGCACCGTGTTGCAGGCGGTCAAGAATGCCGGCACGGTCGAGACCGACAAGGTCATCACCGCGATGGAAAATCTCAAATATGACTATTACAAAGGCCCGCAATATTTCCGCAAATGCGACCACCAGTCGGTGCAATCGGTGCTGATCATCGAATGCAAGACCAAGGACATGCGCAATGACGCGGATGTGTTCCAGGTGGTGGCCAACGAGGCCCCCAACGAAGCCAATCTGCGCAGTTGCGAAGCCCTCGGCCACAAGGCCTGAACCGTTCCGACCTGATGCAAACGCGCGCCCATCCGGCGCGCGTTTTGAATGGAGTTTAGCATGGCTGGCCTCACCCTCGATCTGATCGGAATGCAACTGTTTGCAGGCGTGGCCCTCGGGGCCGTTTATGTCCTGCTGGCAATTGGCCTGTCATTGATTTTCGGCATGTTGACCGTTGTCAATTTCGCCCATGGCGCCTTTTACATGCTGGGCGCCTATGTCGGCCTGTGGCTGATGGCGCATGGTGGCAATTTCTGGCTGTGTCTGGTGCTGGTGCCGCTGGTGGTCGGGGGCATCGGTCTGGCGGTGGAGCGTGTGCTGATCCGCCCGCTTTACGGACGCGGGATCGACTATCCGTTACTGCTGACATTCGGCCTGAGCTATATCATCGTCGAATTGGTGCGCATCACCTTCGGCAAATCGGGCTTTCCGTTCGATACGCCCGAACTGCTTCAAGGCGCGGTGGATATCGGGGTCGGCTATTTCCCGCTCTACCGCCTGTTCGTGATCGGGGCGACCGCCGTGATCCTGTTCGGTCTCTGGCTGTTTCTGGAGCGCACCAGCTTCGGGCTGATCATCCGGGCGGGTGCTCGCGATCCGCTGATCGTGCGGGTGCTGGGGGTCAATGTCGCGCAAGTCTGGCTGATCGTGTTCGGCATGGGCACCGCCATTGCCGCCTTTGCCGGTTTGCTCGCCGCACCCTTGCAAGGGGTGATCCCCGAAATGGGGGGAACCATTCTGGCCGAGGCCTTTGTGGTGACGGTTGTGGGCGGCATGGGCTCACTGCTGGGTGCGGTGCTGGCAGGGATTCTTGTCGGGGTCGTGGTCAGCATGACCTCGTTGTTTGCACCCGAAATGGCCAAGGTGGCGATTTTCGCCCTGATGGCGCTGGTGTTGCTGATCAGGCCGCAGGGCTTTTTCGGGCGCGCTGGATTGATGAGCTGAGGGGTTGACGATGGCAAACGATCTGGCTTTCGAGTCATCCCGCCAACCCTCCCCGTTGCTCGAATGGGCAACGCGGCACCGCGTGGCGCTGGCCTCTCTGTTCCTGCTGGTCTTTCCGCTGGTGATGCCGTTCAAGGCTCTGGCGATCATGATCCTGATTTACGGCCTCTACGCGCTGGGGTTCAATCTGTTGTTCGGCTATCTCGGCCTATTGTCGTTCGGACATTCGGCCCTGTTCGGGGCAGGGGCCTATCTGTGCGGAATCGCGATCGTCCATTTCGGCTGGCCCTGGTATCTGGCAATCGGACTGGGTCTGGTGGCGGGCATGGCTGTCGCTCTGGTGATCGGCGCGCTGGCGATCAGAACACGCGGGATCTATTTCGCCATGGTCACCATGGCGCTGTCGCAATGCGTCTATTATCTGTTCTATCAGGCGGTTGATCTGACCGGCGGCGAAAACGGACTGCGCGGGGTCAATCTCAAGCTGGTCAATATTGCCGGATTTGAGGTGGATTTTCTCAACCCGCTCTCGCGCTATTACATTGTTTGCGGCTTTGTGATTGCTGCTTTGTGGGTGCTGTCGCGTATTCTGGCCTCGCCATTCGGGGCGGTGATCGAAGCGGTGCGCGAGAACGAGGCACGCGCGCGGGCTTCGGGCTATGATGTCACGCTGGTGCGGCTGTTGACCTTCGTGCTGTCGGGCGCGTTTTGCGGATTGGCTGGAGCCTTGCTGGCCCTGCATCTCTCCACCGTGCCGATCGAGACCATGCATTATGAAACCTCCGGTCTTGCAGTGATGATGTGCCTGCTCGGCGGGATGGGAACCTTTTTCGGACCCTTTATCGGCGCGGCAATCTTCCTTTTGCTGGAAAACCTTGTCTCGGTCTGGACCAGCCATTGGCAATTGTTCGTGGGTCTGGCCTTCATGGCCTGCGTGCTGTTTTTCCCGCGCGGTATCTGGGGCACTGTCATGGATAGGATGAGGGCATGATCATGCAACCGGTGGCACAGGACCAATCCGTCATCATGCGCACGGAAGGCGTGGGGAAAACCTTCGGCAGTTTCGTGGCCCTCAAGGACATTACCGCCGAATTCCGCCACGGGGCTATCACCTCGATCATCGGCCCGAACGGCGCGGGCAAAAGCACCTATTTCAATGTGCTATCGGGGGCGTTTGCGCCTTCAACCGGAAAAATCCTGTTCGAGGGCCGCGATGTCACGGGCATGGCCCAGCATAAATTCGCGCATCTGGGCATCGCCAAATCGTTCCAGATCACCAATGTCTTTCCCTTGCTGACAACCCACGAGAATATCCGCGTGTCGTTGCAGGCGCTTGTCTCGCGCTTCGATATTTTCCGCCCGCGCACCCGCCTGAGCGAGCTGGATGACGAGGCCGAAGCCCTGCTCGAGCGCGTCGGCCTTGCCGGACAGCGGCACCGCCTTGCCGGATCACTGGCGCATGGCGAGCAACGCGCACTCGAAGTGGGCATGGCACTGGCCAGTCATCCGCGCTTGCTGTTGCTTGACGAGCCGACCGCAGGCATGAGCCCGGAGGAAACCCGCACCATGATGGATCTGATCGTCCGTCTGGCACAGGAGCGCACGGTGATTCTGGTCGAGCATAAAATGAAACTGGTCATGGGAATTTCGGACCGCCTGCTTGTGCTCCACCATGGAGAATTGCTGGCCGAAGGCACGCCCGACGACATCCGCCGCAACGAACTGGTCAAGCGCGTTTATCTCGGTCAAAGGGAGCATTGAACCCATGCTGAAATTGCAGGGATTGAACGCCTGGTATGGGCCAAGCCATGTGTTGCAGGACATCTCGCTGGAGGTCAAACAAGGCGAAATCGTCTGCCTGATCGGTCGCAACGGCGCGGGCAAAACCACCACGCTGAAATCGGTGATGGGACTGCTCGGCAAAACCAGCGGCTCGATCCGGTTTGACGGTCAGGAATTGTCAAACCAGCCCGCCCATAGCCGTTACGGCTTGGGGCTGGCTTATGTGCCCGAGGAACGACGCATTGTGCCGGGCCTGAGTGTCCGCGACAATCTGAAACTCGGTCTCGTCGCCTCGCCCGACAAACACCGCGAAGCCGAACTGATCGCCCATACGGCACAGGTTTTTCCGCGTCTGGCCGAGCGGCTGGACCAGATGGCCATCACGATGTCCGGCGGCGAACAGCAGATGCTGGCCATTGCCCGCGCCATGATTTCCTCGCCGCGCCTGATCATGCTGGACGAGCCCTCGGAAGGGATCATGCCGGTGCTGGTGGATGAGATGTTTGAATTGTTTACCTCGATGAAAGCGCAAGGCACCACAATTTTGCTGGTCGAACAGAATGTCGAATTGGCGCTCGCCATTGCCGACCATGCCTATGTTCTGGATCAGGGCACCATCGTCCATCACGACACCGGCAAAGCCTTGCTGGCCGATGTCGAAATCCAGGAACGCTACTGCTCGGTCTAGCACCGGTTGAACAACCCAATCCGAGCCATGCACCCATCACCCGCCGGTTGATGGCATCACAGGTCGTTTGGTCCGTTTTAAGGATGAGCGTGCTTGGCACTGTCCATCAGCGCATAATCGGATAATGTCGCGCTTGCCGATTCCCTGTCCGACTTCGGGAGATGTCACGCGTGAACCACCTTCGCCTTGTTCTTGCCGACCAACTCTCGGCCAGCCTGTCCGCGCTCGCCGATCTGCAAGCCGGTGATGTCGTGTTGATGTGCGAGGTGATGGAGGAAGCCACCTATGTGCGCCATCACCCCAAAAAGATCGCGTTCCTGTTCGCGGCCATGCGGCATTTTGCCGCCGAACTGACCGACAAGGGATACAAGGTCCGCTATGTCACCCTGACCGATCCCGACAATACCGGCAGTCTGACGACCGAGGTCGAACGGGCCGTCAAATCGCTGGCTGTCGAACAGGTGGTGGTCACCGAGCCGGGCGAATACCGCGTCAGACAGATGATGCAATCATGGCAGAAGACATTGGGGGTCGCCGTCGACATCCGGCCCGATGACCGTTTCCTGTCCTCGACCGAACAATTCGCACGCTGGGCCAGCGGCAAGAAACAGCTCAGGATGGAGTATTTCTACCGCGAGATGCGCAAGGCCTATCGGATCCTGATCGAACCCGACGGGACACCGACCGGCGGGCAATGGAATTACGACAAGGACAACCGCAAGCCGCCTGCCAAGAGCATGGTCTCGCCTTCGCGTATCAGCCATATCAAATCGGCGATTCTCGAAGACGTGCTGAAGATGGTCGGAAAACAGTTCTCCTCCCATTTCGGCACTCTGGAGCCCTTCCATTTCGCTGTCACCCGCCAGCAGACCCTGCTGGAGCTGGATGATTTTATCGTGCGCATCCTGCCGCATTTCGGCGATTATCAGGATGCGATGGTGAAAGGCGAAGCCTTTCTCAACCACTCCCTGCTGTCGAGCTATATCAATGCAGGCTTGCTGTTGCCGCTCGAAATCTGCCGCAAGGTCGAGGCGGCCTATCGCAACAATCGGGTGCCGTTGAATGCGGCTGAAGGCTTTATCCGGCAAATTCTGGGCTGGCGGGAATATGTGCGCGGCATCTACTGGCTGAAAATGCCCGGCTATGCCGAGCTCAATTTCTTCGAGGCCACGCACCCCTTGCCGGATTTCTATTGGGGCGGCAAAACCGGCATGGCCTGTATCGGCGAAGCCGTGGCCCATACCCGCGAACACGCCTATTCCCACCATATCCAGCGGTTGATGGTGACAGGCAATTTTGCGCTGATTGCCGGTCTCGATGTCAAACGGGTGCAGGACTGGTATCTGTCGGTCTATAGCGATGCCTATGAATGGGTTGAAATGCCCAATACGCTCGGCATGGCCTTGTTCGGCGATGGCGGAGTGCTGGGCAGTAAGCCCTATGCGGCCAGCGGCAAATATATCGACAAGATGAGCAATTACTGCGCCGGTTGCCGCTATGACCCGCAAGAGATGACCGGCCCGACCGCCTGCCCCTTCAATGCCCTTTATTGGGACTTTTTCGCCCGCAACCGGCAAAAGCTTGAAGCCAACCAGCGCCTGCCGTTCGTCTACAGCACATGGGACAAGTTTTCACCCGACAAGCAATCCGGCATCAAGGATCAGGCCCGCTCAATCTTCAAACGGATGGATGAAGGCACATTGTAAGCCCTGTCCTGCGCGAAGCGGGAAACCCCGATCAATCGACAGGCAAGGGGTAATCATCCGTGTTCAGCACCCAACCCGGCTTCAATGAGAAGTCGATCCGAGGTGGCGAGAAAATATCGACCAACTGGTTGACCCCGGCCTCCATGCCACGCGAGGTGTGAATGGCGGGCGGTGGAATGACTGTGACTGAGGGGGAATGACACAGAATATGCTGGTCTTCGCGCCAGATGTTCATATCAACGGTCCATGGCCAGCGCAGATGGTGGGTGAACGAGCCTTCCAGAGCCAGCGAGCATTGTTCGAAATCGTCATGATGGTGCGGCGACAGTTTTGTGATATCGCGTGGGCCGATTTGCGGAGCCAGATAATTGACCATCATGGTCGTGCAGCGCCAGATGCGGCCAAAACGGCCCGGCTCATCGGGCACATCCAGCGTATAGTGGCGGATCTTGAATCCGTCCTTGGGCGCGGGCCATGCTTTGAAGGGCGGCAGATTGGGATGGGGTTGGGCATATGACGCCGCATTGGCACAGCGCGCATTGAGATCGTCCGATTGGGTTGAAAACAGCCGGATGACCTGCCCGCCTTGCGCCACCGTCACTTTGCCTTTGCCCGGCGGCATGATGATCAGGGCATAGCCCTCGCTGTGTTCGGTCTGACCATTGGCTTCGACTGTCACAGGCGTATTGCGATCGGGCAGCAGCAGCACATATTCATCCTTGCTGTCGCGCTCGAACACCGCACCGGCTTTGGCCTGACTGTAGGCGACAATGAAATTCTGTCCCCGTGTCAGCCATGTCTTGCCATTGGCATCGTCTTCCTGCGGCGGCGTCTCGTAGAAGAAACCGAGATCGGGACCGGCAAAGGCCGTGGGAGCGGGCGCACTGCCTGCGGGCTTTGCATTGAGCGCGGAACGCGGATCGGATTTGTCATACATCGGCTGATCTCCTGAAGACGTGTGAACGATGTCAGTGGCCTTTACCACCGCTTTTGAATGCCGAAAAAATGCCCTGCGGGAACATCAGCAACACCACCAGCAGCATCGACAGAGCTGCCACATTTTTGAAACCGGCCCCGAACACCACAATGGCTGCGGCTTGCGCGACACCCAGCAGCACCCCGCCCGCCAAAGCACCGCCCGCACTGCCGAAGCCGCCGATAATCGCCGCAATAAACCCGTTGACGCCGAACGGCGTGCCGACATTGAAGGCGGTATATTGTGTCGGCGTCACCAGAATCCCCGCCACAGCCCCCAACCCCGCCGACAGCGCGAAAGACAACAGCAGCATGTGATGGACCGGGATCCCCAGCAAGGCCGCCGCCTCGCGGTTTTGCGAACAGGCCCGCAAGGCACGTCCCGCTTTGGTTTTGGTGAAAAACAGGAACAGCAACAGCACCATCAAAGCCCCGCAACCCAAAATCCAGAACAGCTGGTAGCTGATCGCGATATTGGCAATTTTGAGCGGGCCACCCGCGGTGAATTCCCCGAAGGTCCGCGGCTGGTCACCGAGCGTCAGAATGGTAATGCGCTCGATCATGATCTGTGTCGCAATGGTGGCCAGAATGATCGCAAACAGCGCGGCACCGCGATTCCACATCGGCCGCACCACGCAGATTTCGATGATCATGCCAATGCCCGCCACCACCGGCACCGACAGGATGGCGGCCACAACCAGCGGCACGCCCAGACGGGTCAGCAAAGTATGGCACACCATGCCGCCCAGCATCACGAAAACCCCCTGGGCGAAATTGACGATGCCGCTGGCATTGTAAATGACGCAAAAGCCGATACCAACCAAACCATAGATCAGCCCGACACCAACACCGTTGACCAGACTTTGCAGGATTTGTGTAAGGTCAATCATCGAGCCCCTCCGTTCCACCAAGATAGGCGGCGATCACTTCGGGATGCGCCTTGATCTGCGCCGGATCGCCTTCGGCAATCTTCCGCCCGAAATCAATCACGACAATTTTCTGCGCGATCTGCATCACCAATTGCATGTCATGCTCGACCAGCACCACCGCGACTCCCTGACTGTTGACCCGTTGGATCACATCGGCAAGGGCGGCGGTTTCCTGCATATTCAAACCGGCTGCCGGTTCGTCGAGCAGCAGCAAGCGCGGTTCGGCCGCCAGAGCGCGGGCGACTTCCAGCAGGCGTTGCTGGCCATAGGGAAGCTTATCGGCTTCCATATCCGCCACCGCCCGCAAACCGACGAAATCGAGCAATTCTTCGGTGCGCGCGGCAATGCGGGCTTCCTGCTCCTTGAACCAGCGCGGGCGCAGCAAAGCGGCAAGCACCCCGCCTTTGGTCACCCGATGAAAGCCGGTCATGATATTGGCGCGGACCGACAAATCCTTGAACAGCTGCACCAGCTGATAGGTGCGCACCAAGCCTTTTTGCGACACCTCGTATTGGGGCAGGCCCGTTATCACCTCGCCATTGAAACGGACCGTGCCGGAAGTGGGGGCCATGGCACCCGAGATGACATTGAACAGAGTGGTTTTGCCCGCACCGTTGGGACCGATCACCGCCGCCAACATGCCCTCGGACACATCGAAGCTGATGGCATCATTGGCGACCAGACCGCCAAACCGCACCGTCACATCCTTGACCGAGAGAACAGTCATGCGTTCTTCTCCGCCTGCTTGGTTTGCCCCGTCTGTTTGCGCGGGAAAAGGACCGAGAGACCGGACAGACCGCGCGGCGCAAAAATCAGGATGGCGATCAACACGACCGAATAGACCACATCCTGCATCTCCTTGAGCCCGCGCAACACTTCGGGCAGGAGCGACACGATCAGCGCCCCGATAATCGGCCCCCATGTCGTGCCGACCCCGCCGAGATAGAGCATGGTAAAGCTCAGGATCACCATGGATGCCCCGAACACTTCGGGGCTGATAAAGCCGACGAAATGGGCAAACAGCGAACCTGCCACCGAGGCGTAGACAGCGGCCACCACAAAGGCTGCCAATTTATAGCGCGCCACATTGATGCCCAGCGCATTGGCTGCCGCCTCGCTGCCCGCAATCGCCCGCAAGGCGCGGCCAAAGCGGGAATCGCGCAAGCGCACCGACACCCACACACCCACAAGCATCACCAGCGTCAGCACAACCAACTGGTGCTTCTCGCTGACCAGTTCATATTTGCCGATCCCCAGAGGCGGAATGCCCGACAGGCCCATATAGCCCTGTGTGAGGCTGTTCCATTCGATGGAGATTTCATAGGTGATCAGCCCCAAAGCAAAAGTCGCCATTGCCAGATAGTGGCCGCGCAGCCGCAAGGTCGGATAGCCGACGGCCGCCGCAATCACGCCCGACAGCACCATCGAAACCAGCAAAGCCAGCACGGGATCCCAATAATAATTGGCCGTCAGGATTGCCGAGCCATAGCCGCCAAGCGCGGCAAAGGCATTCTGTCCGAACGAGGCTTGGCCCGTATAGCCCATGAAAAAATTCAGGCCTGTGCAGAACACGCCATAAATCGCGGCAAAGCCGATCAGTGTCACCACATATCCGCTGGACGACAAAGCAATCCCCAGCACCGCCAGCACCGCGGCCACAGGGATCACCACATGACGCATGGAATCAGTGGAGGTAATATTGGGCGAGGTCATGATGAGATTTAATCTCCTTCGCAGGCAATTCCGCAACGATCCGCCCGAGTGACAACACATAGACACGCTGGGCCAGCTTGAGCGCGAGCGGCGCTTTCTGCTCGACCAGCAAAATGCCCAGACCCTGCTTGTTGAGGTTCCCCAATGTCGTGAGAATTTCCGCCGCCACACGCGGGGCCAGTCCCAAGGACGGCTCGTCGAGCATCAGCAATTTCGGTTCGGCCATCAAAGCGCGCCCGATCGCCAGCATCTGCTGCTCGCCTCCCGACAAAGAAGACGAGATCTGGTTCAGCCGTTCTTTCAAGCGCGGAAACAGTGTAAAGACGCGATCAAGACTGCTGTCGATCCCGCTTGCGCTACGTCCGGTATAGGCCCCCAGCACGAGATTTTCGCGCACCGACATCTGCCCGAACAGGCCGCGCCCTTCCTGCACCATGATCATGCCAAGTTCGGCCAATTCATGGGTCGACAGGCGGGAGACATCCTGCCCGTCAAACATCACACTCCCGTCGGCCTTGTTGAGCCGCATCAAGGCCCGCAGCAAGGTGGATTTGCCGGCCCCGTTGGGGCCGAGCATGGTCACAAGCTCACCCTGCCGCACCGTGAAGCTGGTCGGCTTCAAAGCATGCATCCGGCCATAGAAAGACGACAGGCCTTCGGCACTCAACAGCGCAGGGGAGCTTGCATCCGCCATGGTTATTTCACCGCAACCATCTGGCCATTGCGCACCACACCGATCATGAACGGATTTTGCGTGATGCCCATGTGCTGGTCGGCCGAGAAATTGAAGGTGGTGAACGCACCCTGATAATTGCTGATGCTTTCCAGCGCATCTCGCACGGCGGGGCCCTCAAAGCTCTTGGCTTTTTCGACCGCAGTGAAAATCAGCATCATCGAATCCCAGGCCCGTGTGCCAGCATTGGCATCGCGGTCGCCATATTTCTCGCGCCACAATTTCAGGAATTGCTCCATCGCATCCTTGGCAGGGCCAGCGGGTACAGCATCGGGAATTTGCACGCCCGGCGCAACATAGATGAAGCGTTCGCCCAAAGCCTCGCCCGCCTGTTTGAACACGGCTCCGTCATCAAGGCTGGCCATCAGCAAAATATCATCCAGCCCGAGCTGTTTGATGTTCTTGGCGGCCGTCACGGTCGAACCACCCTGCCCCATCTTGATGATCGCACCGGCACCGGACGATTTGATGCGGTTGATCTGGATGCTCATATCGGCATCGTCGGGCTTGTAGCTTTCGACCACCGTCACCTCGATGCCGAAGTCAGCGGCGATCTTGACGCCGAGATCTTTCATCATGTTCGCGTAGGGAGTGGGATCATGGATAATTCCCACTTTGCGGATCTGGGTTTTTTCCTTGAGATAGCGATAGCGCGTTTCAATCTCGAAACGCGGCGGCGGCAACACGCTGAAAGCCCATTTCTGCTCCTCGGGCCGCTGCGGCAAAATCGAGCACAGCATCATCGGTATAGAGGCGCGCGTCACCGCACCGGCAGCGGCGAAGTTGCCAGCAGACACGCAACCACTGTCAAAAATCTGGACATTGTCATTCGACATCATCTTGCGATAGCCGACCACCGCCTCTTGCGGCTCGGAACGGTTATCCTCGATAAACAGTTCGACCTTCTTGCCGAGCACACCGCCTTTGGCGTTGATATAATCGGCAGCAATCTGCATGCCGTCGCGCCAGGCGCGGTCATTGGTGGCGGCATAACCCGTCAACCCCAAAGAACCACCGATTTTATAGGTTTGAGCTCCGGCATCAGCCGTTGCCAGCATCAGCGTGCCACCGGCGACCGCTAGCGTCAAAAGGCGTTTCAGCATCCTATCCTCCCCGATTGTGTCTCTGGCACCCTGCAGGCGGCTCGTTGGGTCCGCACGTCTTTGAAGTCTTCATGAGAAATTGTATCGTTAAACAGAACAGTGTTCTATTTTTGTAATCATGCGATCGACAACCCACCTTGTCAAGCACCCTTGAGCACGATGTCGGGTCCGTCAGGAACCGTGATCAGTCTTCCTGCGGCTTTTCAAAACCCATCAGTGCCGAAATCCGCGCGGCGGCATCCATGATGCGACTGATCTGGTCATCCGATGGCACGGTTTCGATGAATTGGATGGAATCGACAATCGCAATCGTCCCGACACATCGTCCGCCTGCCATAAAGATGGGAGCGGCAAGAGCATTCAATCCGATCAGGGCCTCGTTGGGGGCTGTGCCCCATCCTTGCGCCTCGATCAGGTTCAACTCGTTTTGCAGCACCATCGGGCTGACCATTGTATGCGGGGTCAGCATTTCCAGCCTTTGCGAGAGGACACGCTGGCGCAAGGCGGGCGGGCCGAAGGCCAAAGCAACCTTGCCCTGTGCGGATGTATGGAATTTGAGCAACGAACCGAATTTGACCCCGATTTCAATCGGCGATTTGCCGGACACCGTTTCGATCACCAGCATGCCGTCATCGGCGATCTGCGCCACAACGCAGGAATGCCCGAGACTGTCGCGCAATTCGTGTAAAATCGGCGCGGCAATCGCCGCCAGATTGAGATTGCCGCTCATACCACGACCCAGCGCGACCAGGCGCGGACCGATCATATAGCGTTCAAGTTCAGGCTCCTGCAGCAGGTAATGATGGTGCACCATGGTCTGCAAATGCCGGTAGATCCGGCTTTTGGTTGTGCCGAGAGCCTGCGCAATCGCCGTCACACCCATCGGCTTGCCGGCGGCTGCTAAAAATTCGACCAATTTGAGAGCAAGAACAACGGATTGCACCCCTTCTTCCTGCTGGCCTGAGATTTTGGGCATGCATCCTCCTGTATTTGCGCTCTTGACAAGTGCAGCTGGCACTCGGCAATCTGTATCGACAGAGAATATACTGTTTCGTTCAACGAAACAATAAAAAGGTTGACCCCATGAGCGATCCCCGCCAGCGCCCCCATCCGAACCAGTTTCGCACCCGTTTCATGAGCGGAGAGACCCTGCTGGGCACCTTTATCAAAACCCCGACCGGTCACGCGACCGAAATTCTGGGTGGTCTGGGTTTCGATTTTGTGGTGATCGACGAAGAACATGCCCCTTTCGACCGCGTGACCATTGACCAGACCCTGCTCGCGGCGCGCGCGGCGGGCACTGCCGGCATTGTGCGGGTCTCCGATCCGACCCCTTCCAAATTGCTGGCCGTGCTGGATGACGGTGCCATCGGCGTTTTGGTGCCGCATGTTTCCAGTCCCGAACGGGCCCGCGCGGTGGTCGATGCCTGCCGCTATCGCGGCGGCCATCGCGGCTTTTCCAACTCTCCGCGTGCGGGCGGTTATGGCGAATTGGGCATCTGGCCGCATGTCGACCATGCCGATGCTACCGTCACGGTGATTGCGATGATCGAAGACCCCGAAGCACTGGATCAACTCGACGAGATTTTGGCCACGCCCGGCCTCGACGGCGTGTTTATCGGACGCGGCGACCTCACGGTCGCATTCGGCGTGCCCGGTATCGACGCGCCCGAAGTGATTGCCGCCGCCGAAAAAATCGCGGGTGCAGCCAAAAAAGCCAACAAGCCTGTCTGTATGATGGTGGCCGGTGCTGGGGATGCGACGCGGTTTCAAGCCATCGGCGCCAGTGCCTTCATCGTCTCCTCGGACCAGGGGCTGATGCGGCAGGCCGCAGCCAAACTCATCGGCGATTTTGCCGCTCTCAAAGCCTGATTCAGGAAAGCCAAACCCATGACAAAAGCCCGGTATTCCCCCGAGATCGACCAGCGCATCGATGCTTTGCTGGTCGGCGCGATCGATCCGCATGTCCATACGGGCCCCTCGATTGCCCCGCGTTCGCTCGACCATCTGGATCTCGCCCTCGAGGCCTCGCAAGCCGGCATGGCGGCGATTGTCACCAAAGACCACGATTATGCCGGGGTGATGACCGCTGTCCTGATCCACAAGCACCATCCGGAACTCAAAACCAAAGTCTATTCGGGCATTGCGCTCAACAATGTGGTGGGCGGGCTTAACCCCTATGCGGTCGAGCATACCGCAGCGATGGGCGGCAAGATCGTCTGGCTGCCGACACTGACGGCGGAAAACCACTTCCGCTGGGAAAAGACCTCGAATTGGGTCCATCCCGCCTCGACCCAGAAAATCCGCCCTGCCATGGTGGTTCCGGTGCTCAATCCCGACAAGAGCGTGCGCGATGACCTGAAAGAGATTCTCGATGTGGTCGCCAAAAACGATATGACACTCGCCAGCGGCCATCTGCATGTCAGCGAAACATGGATCGTGTTTGAAGAAGCCCAGCGGCGCGGCGTCACGCGGCTGATTTTCACCCACCCCGAAGACATCGTCGATGCCTCGCTCAATGATGTCAAAGGCATTGCCGGCATGGGAGCCTTTGTCGAACATTCGCTGTGCATGTTTCTCGAAGGATGCAAATTCAAATCACGCGAGCCCTCCGATCTTCACGACCAGATCAAGGCGGCAGGGGTGGACCAGACCATCATGTGCTCCGATCTTGGACAGGTTGGCACCTTCGACCCGATCGACGGGATCCGTCGCGGGATCAAACTCTGCATCGACTTCGGCTATTCCGATGCCGATATCCGCAAAATGGTCTCGACCAACACCGCCAAAGTGCTCGGTATCGAGGCCGATCTGCCACAGGCTTCCTAATCAAAGCACGTTGCAAGGGGGCTTAACATCGTGCATCCGATCAAAACCCTGATCCTTTATGCCCATCCGGAACCCACCTCGTTCAGCGCGGCGTTAAAGCGCACAGCTGTCGAGGTGCTGGCAAGGCACGGAGAAGAGGTCACGGTCAGTGATCTCTATGCACAGCATTTCGATCCGTCAGCCGGTCGGCATGATTTCAAAACCACCGCCGACCCACACCGCTTCCACTACCAGACCGAACAACTGCATGCGACGCAACAGCATGGCTTTGCCGATGATCTGGCGCAGGAGCAGCAGAAATTTCTGGCCGCTGACCGAATCATCATGATTTTTCCACTCTGGTGGGGTGGTCCGCCCGCTATCCTCAAGGGATGGATTGACCGCGTGCTGGCCTGCGGTGTGGCCTATACTGACGGAGCGCGGTTCACCAGTGGCCTGCATCCCTCCAAGCAAGGCCTGCTCTGTGTCTCAACGGGCGGCACGCCGGAACGCTTTCGGGAAGAGGATGTCTATGGCCCGATCGACAAAGTCCTGTGGCCTTTGCAACACCTGACATTCGATTATATGGGCATGGCGAGTCTGCCCCCCTTCATTGCCTATGCTGCCCCTCGCGTCAGCGCTGAACAGCGGGCTGATTATCTCCGGCAATGGACGCAACGCCTGTCCGACCTGCCGCATCACAATGAAGCCGCGCAAAGGGCTTGAAAGCCTCTCACCGTGTCCAGCGCCTCGGCACCGGCTGGTTTACGGCGTGGTGAAATCATGAAGACGTCATGGTCGAGCCGACCGGAACCGGCAGATGGGCGCTTGGCGCATGGCCGCGCTTATAGGCCATCAGATTACGACTGAAGGTCATCACAATCGTGCCGTCCTGATTGAAGCCCTCGGTGTCGAGATTGACAATGCCGGCATAAGGGCGGCTGGCGCTCTCGCGTTTGCCGGTCACTTTGCTTCGGGCATAGATCGTATCGCCGACAAAAACCGGATGGGGCAATTTGACCTCGTTCCAGCCGAGATTGGCCATGGTATTCTGTCCGAATTCAGCGGCCGACAGGCCGGTCACAACCGCCAATGTGAAGGGGCTGGCAATGATCGGTTTCTTGAACGGGGTTTGCGCTGAATAATAATCGTTGAAATGGACCTGGTTGATTCCCAGAGCGATCAGGCTCAACCAGGCATTGTCGGCATCGATCATGGTCCGACCCATCCGGTGGGCGTAGATGCGTCCCACCTCGAAATCTTCAAAGAACATGCCTTCATTGGAAGGCGCACTGGGAGCGGAAACGGCGTGGTTGGGTGCGGTCATGGTCGTGTCTTTCCGAAAGGCATGGGGATGGATCAGCCGATCACGCCGCGTTGTCTCAAGGCGGTGATTTCGGCTTGCGAAAGATGGAGATCGCGCATCAAGACTCCGGCGGTATGCGCGCCGATGGCGACAGGACCGGGGATCGGCTTTTGCGGCGGAAAATGACCGAAGCGCGGGATCACATTGGTCATGTGCAAAGTCCCTGAATCCGCATCCTCGACATCGACGATGGATTGGCGGGCCAGCACTTGCGGATTCTGCAACAGGCTGGCGACGGTTTCCACCGGGCCCACAGCACAACCCGCCTCGCTCAAAAGCCGCGTAGACTCGGCGGCGGTCAAAGCACCGCACCACTGGTCCACCAATGCGTCGAGTGCCTCGACATTGGCGACACGCAATTCATTATTCAGAAAGCGCGGATCCTGAGCAAGCGCCTCCCCGCCCAGCAAATTCAGGAACCGCGCGGCCACCGGTTGCGTGCTGGCGGAAATGGCGATCCAGCACCCGTCGCGACAGCGATAGACCCCGCGCGGCGCGCTGTCGGGCTTGCGTTGGGAAGAGACAACCGGCGGATGATCGGCATCATGGCTGATGATTTCCAGCTCCATGAATTTGAGCAAAGCCTCGTAAATCGCCAGATCGATGACCTCGCCCTGTCCGGTCTTCTGTGCCCGGTAAAGGGCCGCCAGTATCCCGTTGACCCCGACCAGCCCCGCCGTGACATCGCCGAGCGGAAACGAGGTCAGCGCTGGCCGCTCGTTGGAAAAGCCCCTGATGTCTTTGACCAGAACGGAGGACACGCCACTCATGGTTTCGGCCAATGTCCCGAAACCGTGGCGCTCGCGATAGGGTCCGGTCTGGCCAAAGGCCGTCATCTGCAACACCACCAGTTTGGGGTTGAGACGACGCAATTCATCGACACCGAGATTGTAGCGGTCGAGCGTGCCGGGTCTGAAATTCTCGATCAGGATATCGAACTGGCCGATCCAGCGTTTGATCAGGTCCTGTGCTTCGGTCTGGTGCAGATCCAGCGCAACACTGAGCTTGTTGCGCCCCAGCGTTCGCCAGTACAGCCCGATGCCGTCGCGTTGCGCTCCCATCTTGCGGCCGGTATCACCGCGACCGGGCAATTCGATCTTGACCACTTCCGCGCCGTAATCCCCCAGAATGGAGGCGGCGAGCGGGGCGGCAATCATGGTTGCAATATCGAGAACCCGCACACCGGCGAGCGGTCCGTCATTGGGTTTGGGCAGATCGTAAGTGCTCATACCGCATCACATCTTTCGCTAAAACCATCCTCCCCGATCATGGGCTTGGGGCCCATGATCCGCGCAAGGTCGCAAAGGCCGGCCCTGGGCCGCTATTTCAGCCAGATATCGGCGAGATCCTGATAGATCATATGGGTCGGCGACATGGTCCAGCCCTGCACGCGCGATTCCATCACGACAATGCGTTGCCACCACAGGATCGGAATGGCATAGGCCTGATCCAGCAGACGGTTCTCGAACTGGCGGACCAGTTTTTTGCGTTCGACCGGATCGACCATTTCCGCCTGTCGATCGAACAGGCTGTCGAGCTCGCGGTCGATCGCCCTTTGAATGGCCACATCGGGGGCGCGGTCTGTCGAGATATATTTGACCAGCACATTGGTCGGATCATCGCTGAACTGGGTGAAGCTATCGAGCAGAGCCTCGAAATTCCCCGAGGTTTGCGCGGAATACCATGCGGCAATTTCCACCTGCTTGTCCTCGACCTTGACACCGATCTGGCGCAACTGGTCGATGATGAACACGCCCGCCGTGATATAGGGTTGCTGGTTGCGGTTGATCAGCGCGAAGGACAGGTTTTCATATCCCGCCTCTTTCAAAAGCCGTTTGGCTTCGGCGCGGTTGGCGGCCATATCGCGGCCATAGCCGGGCCATTGCACCATTTCGGCTTCGCTTGCCGCCCATTTGGAACCGGGGCGGACCAAGCCGCCAATCGAGCCCAATTGCGAGACTTTGCTGAGATTGGCCGAACCACCCCACCGGTCAATCGCCAGCGACACGGCCTTGCGCACACGCGGATCATCAAACGGCTTTTTCTCGCAGTTGAAATTCATCAGCATGTGGAGCATCCACGGGCTTTCATGCGTTTGCGCATCCGGCCCCAGCGCTTTGACAATCCGGTCGCGCTCGTTCGGGGTAAACCCGCGGAACTCCGCCATGATCTGCTTGCCTGCCATGGCATTGACCATGGCCGAAGGGGTCATGGTGATCGCCCGGAACCCGTCGAGATAGGGCTTGCCGGTTTTGAAATAATCGTTGAACCGCTCGCCCACCCAATGCGAGCCCGCGACATGTTCGACGAATTTGAAGGGTCCCGAACCCATCACCGTTTTGACCGGATAGGTCGGATCGGCCTTGAGCTTTTCGGCGCTGAAAATGGAATTCCACGGCGAGGCGAACGTATCCATGATCGAGGCATCCACCTTCACCATGCGGAACACGATGGTCAGAGGATCAGGCGCTTCAATGCTTTTGATCTGGGCAAATGATGGCTGGCGGAACGAGGACACGCCTTTGGGCGGGTTGCGCAACCGCTCGTAGGAGACCCGGACATCTTCCGCTGTCAGCGGCGTGCCATCATGGAATTTGATATTGGGATGCAGTTTGAACGTATAGGTCAGCAGGTCGGGGCTGATGGTCCAGCTTTGTGCCAGATCGCCGATGATATTGGGATATTGGCCCGGCTCATAGGCCAGCAGGGTTGAATAATGCGGCGACAGCCGGTGCATCACGGCGAAGGTCGCGGTCTGGTGCAGGTCATAGGTCGGCGGTTCGGCTGTCACGGCGTAAGACAGAATTCCGCCCCGTTGCGGCTTGCCCGACGGACCCGCGCCTTGCGCCAAGGCGTGACTGCCCAATGCCAAAGCTGGCAACAACAGGGCTGTGCGTCGGGTCATACTATGGATGGTCTCGTTGCGTGTATCCAATGCCATGCTTATGTCCTCACCTTGTAAAGTGTTCAGTTTCTATATTTGGGGTCGAGCCAGTCCCGCAGACTGTCTCCGAACAGATTGAAGGCAAACACCGACAGCGAAATCGCCAATCCGGGAAACAGGATCATCCACGGGGCCTCGTTGTAGAAATTGGCGCTGTCACCGGCCAGCATCAGCCCCCAGGCCGGCTTCGGTTCGGTCACACCGAGGCCGAGAAACGACAGCGAAGCCTCCAGCAAAATCGCCTGCGCGATGTAAGCCGTCAGCAAGACCAGAAAAGGGGCGATGACGTTGGGGGCGATATAGCGCAGGAGGATATAGACGGTGGAATAGCCACCCGCCCGCGCCGCATCGACATAGGGTTGGGTGCGGATCGACAAGGTGGCGGCGCGGATCACCCGGCACGAACGCGGGATGATCGGAATGGCGATGGCAAATACCAGATTGAGATCGATGCCCAACACCATGGTCTTGCCCATCACCGCCACCACGACAAGGGCCAGCACGACAATCGGGAATGACAGAATGATGTCGATGAACCGTTGCAACAGCAGATCGACCCAGCCGCCATGATAGGCCGAGGCGATGCCGATCGCCGCGCCGATATGACAGCCGATCATCGAGGACAGGAAACCGATGGTCAGCGCGGTACGCGCGCCATAGACGATGCGGGTAAAAATATCGCGGCCGAAACTGTCTGTCCCGAATGGATGCTCGGACGAAGGCCCGCTCAGCATCGCCCCGAAATCGACCGCTTCGGGATTGTAAAGCGTGACCTGCTCGGCCAGCACCGCACAACCGGCCATCACGACAATGATCAGCAGACCCAAAGCCCCCAAAGGTTGCAACCGGCAGAACAGCAGGGCGTTATTGAAAGATCGCGTCAGCATGGCCATTCTGTCCTCCTTTCACATACGGGTTCGCGGGTCGAGAAAGCCGTAAACCAGATCGACAACCAGATTGACCGAGACAAAGATAATCGCGAGCAAGAACACGATGGTCTGGATCAGGATGAAATCATTCCGGATCACGGCATCGACAAACAGCCGTCCGATGCCGTTGAGATTGAACACCTGCTCGGTCACCACGAGGCCGCCGATCAGAAATGCGAATTCTAGGCCGATGATGGTGATGGCGGGCAACAAAGCGTTGCGCATGGCATGTTTGAACACAACCATGAATTCACCGACCCCTTTGGCCCGTGCCGTGCGGATATAGTCTTCCTGCATCACCTCGATGATGGACGAGCGGATCATGCGGGCCACCACCGCCGCATAGCGATAGCCGACCGCCAGTGACGGCCAGATCAGTTGCGACATGTTTTTGACCGGATCTTCAAGGATCGAGACATAGGTGACCGGCGGCGACCATTTGAAAAAGGTCAGCAGAACCAGAATGATGATCATCCCCAGCCAGAACGAGGGCACGGCCAGTCCGGCAATCGTGATGATCCGGATCAGATAATCGATCGGGCTATCCCGAAACAGGGCGGCAATCGTCCCCAAAGGCACGGCAATCAGCACGGCCACCAGAGCGGCCATGATCGCCACCTGAATCGACAGGCCGATGCGGCCGCCGATTTCCTGCGCGACCGGACGGCCTGTCCACATCGAATTGCCGAAGTCGAAAGTGACCAGCCCTTTCATCCATAGATAGAATTGCTCGGGCAGTGGCTTGTCCAACCCCAGCCTTGTGCGCTCGTCATTGATCTGCTGTTGGGTGACCCGCCCGCCATCCGAGCGCATTTTCAATTCGACCACATCGCCGGGCACGATGCGGATCATCACGAAGGTGATCAGGGCAATGCCCAGCAGGGTCGGGATCATCAAGGCAATGCGGCCCAGAGCATAGCGGATCATGACGCACTCCCCCGCTGGTTCACGACTGCCGGATGATGGATGCAGGCGGCAAAATGGCTGGCGGCGATTTCCTCCAGCGGCGGGTTGATGTGGTGGCACTCGGTTGTCGCCATCGGGCAACGATTGGCAAACAGGCATCCCTGCTGGCTTGAAAACACCGAGCCGACTTCGCCTTGCAATATCTGCCCCTGTCTGGCCCGCTCGATCTGCGGATCGGGCACCGGTGCGGAGGCCAGCAGGGCGCGTGTATAGGGATGACGGGCCTCCTCATACAACCGGTCGCAATCAGCCGATTCCACCACCTTGCCGCGATACATCACAATCACCCGATGCGAAATATGCCGCACCACCGCCAGATCATGCGCGATGAACAGATAGGACACACCCAGTTTGGCCTGTATGCCGGCCAGCAGATTGATGATCTGCCCCTGGATCGACACATCCAGTGCCGAGACCGGTTCGTCGCAGACGATCAGATCGGGCCCGAAGGCCAGTGCGCGGGCGATCCCGATCCGCTGTCGTTGCCCGCCAGACATTTGGTGCGGATAGCGGTCCTTCACATCGCGCAACAGACCGACCTGATCGATCAATTCATGCACCCGGTCCTGTGCCGCCTTGGGGGACAGGTCCAGACATTGCGTCAAAGGCTCCAGCAAGGTCTCGCCCATCGTCATCCGCGGATTGAGCGAGGCATAGGGATCCTGGAAAATCACCTGGATCCGTTGGCGCAGGTCCCTGATCCGCGCCGCCGATGCGGTGATCAGGCTTTCGCCGTCAAAACGGATATCGCCGGAGCTTGCGCTCTCCAGTTTCAGGATCATCCGGCCCACGGTTGTTTTGCCGCATCCCGACTCCCCGACCAGACCGAGCGTCTCGCCGCGCTTGATCGTGAAGGAGACATCCTTGACCGCATGCAAGGCGGTGGCGACGGAGAACAAGCCCTTGCCCGCCCCGCCGAAATGTTTGTTGAGATTGACGACCTCGAGCAGAACATCACTGCGCGCCAATTCCCGTTCGCCCCCCGCAAGAACAGGCTTGCTATCGGCCGGCAAGCCACGGTCCGACAGATGGCAGGCGACCTCGTGGCCCTCATAGGCCAACAGGGACGGCGCTGTGTTGCGGCACAGATCGGTCACCAGTTCACAGCGTGCGGCGAAATGGCAGCCCCGGTGCTTTTCATACAGATTGGGCGGATAGCCCTCGATGGTTTCAAGCAACGCACCCCTGACCCGATCCAGCCTCGGCACCGAGCGCAACAGGCCGCGCGTATAGGGATGGCGCGGAGCCCTGAAGATCCGGTCCGCCGGACCCTGTTCGACAATCCGCCCCGCATACATCACCGCCACGCGGTCGGCGTAACGGGCCACGATGCCCAGATTATGGGTGATGATGACAAGGGTAATACCCAGACGGCGGGTCAGATCGCGCATCATTTCGAGTATTTGCGCCTGAATGGTCACATCCAGTGCCGTGGTGGGCTCATCGGCGATGATCAGACGCGGATTGCAGGCCAGACCGATCGCAATCATCACGCGCTGGCGCATACCGCCGGAAAACTGGTGCGGATACTGGTCCAGCCGCCGTTCCATCTCATTGATGCCGACCATCTCCAGCAATTCCACGGCACGCTGTCGGGCCTGCTGGTCCGACAGGCCGAGATGGTTGCGCAAGGGTTCGGTGATCTGGTCGCCAATCGTCAGGACCGGATTGAGCGAGGTCATCGGATCCTGAAAAATCATCGACATGTCGCGCCCGCGCCTGTGGCGCATCCCGCTCTCGCTTTCGGCCAGCAGGTCGCAACCGTCAAACAGGATCCGCCCGCCGACAATGGAGGCCGCAGGCCGTGGCAAAAGCCGCATGACCGACAGGGCCGACACCGATTTGCCGCATCCGCTTTCGCCCACCAGCGCCAGCGTCTCACCCCTGTTGACCGACCAGCTCACCCCATCGACAGCCCGGAAATGCCCGCGCTTGGTGTTGAATTCGACCTGAAGATTTTCGACAGACAGCAGGCAATCCCCATCGGGGACGGCTCCTGCAACAGGCGCGGCACTCCCGATCTGTCCTTGTGCTTCCTGTGGGGAGACGGTCGACTGGCCCATGCTTATCCCTGATTTTATACAAGGTATAATGCATTATTTTAACAGGCTGACAACACTATTCTTGGTCTCGCCTGCCCCCGCTCAAGCCTGAAATCGGGGTCACAAAGCCCCCTGAGAAAGGATTGGACACGGAGCACGCAAAGCGGTCCGGCGGCCCTCGGCTCTGCGCAGACCATAGGGCCCCGCTTTCAGCGAGATCCTGAAAACAGCCTATCGATTAAGGCGGAGGCGCGGCAAAACGGCAGAGGAGCTGTGCGCGTATCCTTTTAAGACACGCCGCACACCGGTTTCATCCGCAAGATCTCAGAACGAGAATTGATAACCCACCAAGGCCGAGGCGGCAGGCTGGTTGGAATAAGCCTGATTGCGAACGCCCACATTGACCGTAATGCGTTGGCCCTTTTCAATCTGGTAATATACCCCTGCCGCACCGAAGCCACGGGTTCTGTTGTTCACCCCGTTCACCGTGAGTGCAAAACTGTTGAGATCGGTGATGGCCGAACTGCCCGCATAGGCACTGGTTTTCTGGTTCAAATCACTCTCGACACCCGCGACCAACTGGTAGCCCAGCTTGTCGCTCAGCATCCCGGCAACACGCATCCCCGCCGTCGCGGTTGTCAGCCGTTGTCCATAGCTATGATAGCTGATCGGATAATCGACAGAATTTGCAATGGTGGTCTCGTTGTAAGATCCACGCGACACATCGGCATAACGCAGACCGATGAAGGGTGTCACGATCGTGCTGGTGGCAAAGGCATAGCCACGTCCCACTTCAAAGGCCGCGACATATGAGTTGAGGCTGGCTTTGCCGGAGCCCGCCTCGGTGTTATCAAGGCTATCCGAGCGGGTGATTGTGGCTTTGCCGTTTTGGAATGCCCCGATCAGCTTGACTTGGAAGCCCGTGCCATTTGCATTCTCGTCAAAGCCGACAAAGCCGCCCACGGTCGGCATGTCCTGGCTCTGCTTGATGCCGGCGGGTGATTTCTCGTGTCCTGCATAGTCGACGAATGCACCTATCCGCCATTGCGGATTGACCCGATAAGCCGCCGTCAAAACGCCTGCGCCCTCATTCATACTGCTGAAGCTCGAATAGCGCGCCTGAAACGAGAGGCAGACATTCTGCTTGTCGAAACTGGCGCAATCATAGCCGGTCATCAATGCCAGACTGCTCAGACGGCTATCCATGACAGACCGCAAAGACCGTGCATTGGCCAGCATGGCCGCCGTGGTATTGGCGGCATCGGGACCCGGCAGATAGACGAGCAGGTCCCAATTGTTCGCGCCTGTCCCGGCAACCAATTTCCAAGCCAATGGCCCGAAAATATATTGCGTATTCTCATTGTCGATCTGTCCGGCCGTTAAACCGGCCAGCACATCGGTATAGCGGTTGACAGCCAGTGTCGAACCTACGCCGACACCATAGGCCAACGATCCCAAGCCGCCTGTGACCGCAAGTTTGCCGTAACTGGTCGTCGAAGCGACAAAGGTGTAATAATTCGTCGGCAAGGTGCCGTTATAGGTCAGCGGCGAATTGCCACCCTGGGCATTGGTCAAAGAGGCGACGGTACCACTGCCACTGACCACAATCCCGTAGGCAGATCCACCGATACCGGCCAGAATCGTTCCCATATTCGAGATCGTGGCACTGCCATCGGTGATTTCAATGCCTGCCCCACCCAAGATGGTGCCAGTTGCACCTTGTATTGTGGCTCCCGCATCGTTGGTGATCAGCAGGCTCGTGGCCGCGGATTTAATACCCGCTCCGCCTGTCGAGCCGGTCCCGCCCGAAATCGTTCCGCCGCTTTGGTTGGTGATCTGCAAAAGCAGGCTCCCGGCATCGCTTTCAATGCCCGCCGCACCTTGGCCGACCAGGCCTGACGCACCTCCTGCACCTGTTGCGCCCGTCGATCCTGCCGCGCCCGCACTGCCATTGGCAGCCTGGGTTATGGTGACGACGACACCGCCAACCGAACCGGCTCCTCCGGGAGTACCTGAATTTGAGGCAGAACCGGCACCAATCGCTGTGGCAATGCCCGCATTACCACCTTGCGCACTGCTTGCGCCATCCCCTCCGGACCCGCCATCACCGGCAGTGGCTGTGCTGGTGGTTCCATTCGATGTGGCATTACCGCCATTACCGCCAGTGCCACCGACACCGGAAAGCGAGTTGGCCCCATTACCGCCTGTTCCGCCAACCCCACCGAGCGCATAGGAAAGTGTGCTAGCCGTCGTGGCGTTACCACCGGCACCACCGGCACCACCCACAATGCCCGAACCACCCGCACCGCCCGCTCCACCCGAAGCCGTAGCATAAACTCCCGTGCCCACGGCCGAGCCACCCGCACCACCATTGCCGCCATTGCCGCCATTGACGCCGTTACCACCGGCACCCCCATTGCCGCCCGAGGCCGAAGTGAATGATCCGGAAGTCATACCGACGCCACCCGCGCCGCCATTGCCGCCATTGCCGCCCACTGAACTTCCGGACCCAGCCGCACCACCGGCACCGCCGGCACCACCGACACCGCCGGCACCGCCCGCGCCAACCGCCCCGCCGGCGCCCCCGATAATTGTGCCCTGGTTCGTGATGGTCAGACTGCCTTGGGTCTGATGGATGCCAGCGCCACCCAAGCCGCCAATTCCACCAGCGCCACCGGTTCCACCGATGCCACCGGTGCCGCCGACCCCGCCATTGCCGCCGACGCCGGGCGCGCCGCCGTCTCCGCCAATCCCGCCGTTTCCACCGACACCGAGAACACTTGATGCGCCCAAACCGCCAGTGCCGCCATTGCCGCCTGCGCCGCCGTTTCCACCAGTTCCGCCGTTTCCGCCTGTACCGCCAGCTCCGCCTGTGCCACCGGTTCCGCCCGTGCCGCCTATGCCGCCTGTGATGGTCGAGGAGGCCGAATTGGTGACCGTTGCACTGGTCCCGCCAAATGTAGCCGCCGCCGTTCCCGTCGCTCCGACTGCGCCGGTCGCACCGGCTCCGCCAGCCTGACCTGTGCCCCCGGCCTGACCGGTCCCGCCAGTACTTCCGGTGGCACCATCGCCGCCATTGCCAGCATTGCCGCCATTGGTGCCGACAATGCCGTCTACTCCGGCAACTCCTGCCGTACCCGTCGGACCTGTGGCACCCACCGCACCATTGGCTCCATAGACATTGCTGTCGACCCCGGCGGCTCCGATGGTTCCCAACGTGCCGATTGTGCCCGTGGTTGTGGTGAGACTGGAGCTTCCGTCATTGATCACAAATGCAGACGCCGGTGTCAGCTTGGCCAGAACAGCTATGGATGCCACCCACCAGACAAAACCTTTGGGGTGCTTGAGACGACCTGATGCTGACGTGGATACTCCAGACTGACATGATGCGACTAAAAACAAATACACACAGAACAACTTATTTTGTCGCGCCATGATTTGATAGGCTTATCAGCGAACTTTCTCGCAAAAGTTGCATATCGGCCACTGCAAACGGCACTGATGCCATGATGGCGCGCGACGCATTGTGTATTGAACACGTGCTTTCAGACGAGCCAACAGCCGACAACCCCCATCAGGCTTGCATTTTATCCATCGAAATAGCTTGAAAAAATCGATTTGAAGTTTTCGTATAAAACAGGTTGCGCGCACAGGATCGGATTGCCGTTTCGTACCCAGTCACCCGAGGCGTAATCGTTACAGCGTACTCCCGCCTCTTGGGCAATTACCAGGCCTGCCACAACATCCCATGAATTGATGTGCACTTCCGCATAGCCATCGGTGCGGCCAATGGCGACTTGGGTCATGCCCAGCGCGCCCGAGGCACTGCGCTTGACCGAGGCCCCGTGTTGCATGGCTCGGCTCAACAGATCGATATAGACACTGTTGGGGCGGCGGGTTGACCATCCCAGTTCGATGACACTGCGGTCAACCGAAGCCGTCTTTGCGGCGTGGATGGGCTGACCGTTCATAGTAGCGCCACGTGATTTGCGGGCGGCATAAAATTCATCGAGCGAAGGTGCAAAAACGGCTCCCAAAACAGGCACACCGTTCAGCACAAACCCCACGGAAATGCACCACAGCCGATCATGTCTGGCAAAATTGGCGGTGCCGTCGATCGGGTCAATGATCCACAAATGCGAGCCGTCTTCACCCCCGTCTTCCTCGCCCATGATCGAATCGGTCGGGAAGAGTTTTTGCAATTCGGCACGAATATAGGCTTCGACCTCGCCATCGGCATGGGTCAGCCAATCCTGAGCGCCCTTCATGGAAATTTTCAACCCATCGGGATCATTGAACAGGGCCAGCGCTTTGGCTCCCGCGGCTTTGATAATGGAATGTAACGCAGTCTCACGCGGATCAAGGATCGTATCCATGTCGGGTCCAAATCTCTTTCGTCTGTCGGAGGAAACCGGCACCAGT
>CANGOE010000015.1 GCA_947455455.1 Hyphomicrobiales bacterium | reverse complement strand
ACGCCATCGTGACCTGTGAAGTGACCGAAGTGAAGGAAGGCGGCATCGACGTGAAAATCGCCGGAACCGAATTCACCACCTTCATCAAGCGTTCGGAACTGGCCCGTGATCGTTCGGAACAGCGTCCGGAACGTTTCGCCGCAGGCGAAAAGATCGACGCCCGCGTCATCACCTTCGACCGCAAGACCCGCAAGGTCTCGGTGTCGATCAAGGCGCTGGAAATGGCTGAAGAAAAAGAAGCCATTGCACAATATGGTTCGGCTGATGCCGGTGCCTCGCTGGGTGACATTCTCGGCGCGGCCCTGAAAAAGGCCAGCAAGGACGGCGAATAAGCCGCTCCTGTCAGGCGGGAGATCTGCCTGACCCATCACCATCTGATCCCGTGTGGAGCGATCCACACGGGATTTTCATTTCAGGATCAAACAAAGCCAATCGATCCGCTCGCAGGGATGATGCGTAAAGTGGATACGGGTTTAAGGGTGCGTTGGCATGTATCGGGCTAAGACACACGGAATCGAAGTGACGGCAGAGCCGATCTATCTGGCCGACCAGTCCGCCCCGCAACAGGGCCGCTGGTTCTGGGCCTATACGATCACCATCACCAACCATTCGGACGAGGCCGTGCAACTGCTCAGCCGCCACTGGCGCATCACCGACGGCAAGGGCCGTGTCCACGAGGTGCGCGGCGAGGGCGTGATCGGCGAACAACCGCTGATCGAAGCAGGCGGCAGTTTCAGCTATACCAGTGGTTGCCCATTGGAGACTCCCGAGGGTATCATGGTTGGTGACTATGCCATGGTGAAGCCGGATGGCGAGATGATCAGCGTGGCAATCCCTGCCTTTTCACTCGACAGCCAGACAACAAAACGGGTGCTGCATTGACCGCCACACGACAGGATGTGTTGACCATTCTTGAAAGACTGGTCGGTTTCAACACCGTGAGCGACCAGTCCAATCTGGCCTTGCAGGATTATGTCCAAGCCTATCTGGCCGCCAAGGGCGTGCCCGTGATGCGCGTGCCCAATGCCACCGGCGACAAGGCCACACTGTTTGCGACCATCGGCCCGCAAACCGATGGCGGTATTGTGTTATCCGGCCACACCGATGTCGTGCCCGTGGCGGGCCAGCACTGGAGCAGTGATCCCTTCACCCTGCGCGTAACCGCCGACAAGGCCTATGGGCGCGGTGCGGTCGATATGAAAGCCTTTGCCGCCATTGCCTTGTCGCAGGTCGACGAGATGCTGGCCGCCCCCTTGAAGCGGCCGATCCATCTGATGTTCAGCTATGACGAGGAAACCACCTGCCTCGGCGTGGTCGACACCATCGCCTTGATGGGCCACAGCCTGCCGCGACCCTCCGTCGTCTTCGTCGGCGAACCGACCGAGTTGGAAGTGGCCGATGCCCATAAGGGTGTCACCGTGTTCCGCACGCTGATCCATGGCCACGAGGCCCATTCCTCCAAACCGCATCTGGGCGCGCATGCCATTTCGGGCGGGATCGCCTTTGGTGCCGAGGCGGAAGTGATCGCGGCCGAACTCAAGGCCGCCGGTGATCCGCTCAACCGGTTCGATCCCCCCTATGCCAGCCTGCATATCGGCATGTTCCACGGCGGGCATGGCCGCAATATTCTGGCCAATCTGTGCACGCTCGATTGGGAAATCCGCTCGGTGGCAGGCACTGATCCCTATGCCGCGCTGGCGCGTCTGGATGCCTATTCGCGCGATGTGATCGTCCCCAGATTGCAGGCCGATGGCTGGCCTGCCTCCATCACCACCGAAGTGCTGGTCGATGTGCCCGGTCTCAATCCCGAAACCGGTTCGCCCGCCGAAACCTTGGCGCTGAGACTGGCAGGCCGCAACGCCACCATTTCCGTGCCCTACGGCACCGAGGCGGGCCATTTCCAGCGCGCCGGCATCCCCACCGTGGTCTGCGGCCCCGGCTCGATCAACCAGGCCCACCAACCCGATGAATGGATTGCTTTGAGTGAAATCGATCGGGGCTTGGCGTTTAATCGGGCATTGATTGCCGAGTTGTCGCAGTGAGGGTTGTTTAAACGATTGATTTAAGACGTGGATCCTAGGCACAAGGCCTAGGATGACAGCGTTTGGATAGATTCGGCGCTTAACACCCAACCGTCATGGCCGGACTTGTTCCGGCCATCCACGACTTGAGTGTCTCAAGCCATCCCCGCTCACCCCACCCCGACCTCAACTGGTGCCACGTGGTAATGGGTCGAGCAGAATTCGCAGGTGACGGTGATGGTGCCGTCGTCGGCGATCATGTGGCGGCGTTCGTCTTCGCTGAAGCGTTCGATCATGCCGACGATCCGCTCGCGCGAACAGCGGCAACGGTCCAGCAGGGACTGGGTTTCGAACACCCGAACGCCGCGCTCGTGAAACAACCGGTAGAGCAACTCCTCGCTGGTCAATAGCGGATCGACCAATTCGTGATCCTCGACGGTCTCGACCAGCGCGCGCGCTTCCAGCCAGTCATCATCGTCATTCTGGATCATGATATCGGCACCGGCCGGCGCATCGCCGGGATGCAGATCGGCGTGGCGGCGCTTTTCGGGCGAGGAGGGCAGGAATTGAACGACAATGCCGCCCGCCCGCCACACCTCTTTGCCGCCCTCGATCACCTGCCCGACAGCCAGCCGGACACGGGTCGGGATTTGTTCGGATTGGGTGAAATATTGGTGCGCGGCCTCTTCAAGACCCTGCCCGCTCAACGCGACAATGCCCTGATAACGGGCATTCTGGATGCCCTGTTCGATGGTCAGGCCGAGATGGCCGTGACCGAGCAATTCGGCTGGCGAAGCCTCGGGTGCCGCCGCCACCGCCGCCTCGTCATAACGGGCATAGGCGCGGATGTTTTCGGGCAGGTCATAATCGACCACCAGCAATTCGACCGCACCGGTGGTGCGGGCCTGCAACTGGAATTGCCCGTCGATTTTCAACGCCGCACCCAGCAGGGCCGTCAAGGCAACCGCTTCGCCCAGCAACCGTGCGACAGCGTGCGGATAGGCGTGCCGATGCAGGATCGTATCCAGCATCGGCCCGATCCGCACCAGTCGGCCGCGCACATCCAGCGCCTCGACCGTGAAGGGCAGAACCTGATCCTCAGCCGTCACGCGCACCTCGACAGCGCTCACGCCGAAGCTCCCAGACACCAGGCCAGAATCCCCTTCTGGGCATGCAACCGGTTTTCGGCCTCGTCGAACACCACCGATTGCGGACCGTCCATCACCTCGTCCGTCACCTCCTCGCCGCGATGGGCGGGCAGGCAGTGCATGAACAGGGCTTTGGGCGAAGCCGCCCGCATCAAGCGGCTGTTGACCTGATAGGGCAATAACAGATTGTGCCTGCGGCCGGCATCCTCGTCGCCCATCGACACCCAGCAGTCGGTGACGACAACATCGGCACCCTCCACCGCATCATAGGGATCCTTGGTGGCGGTCACCTTCGCACCCTCGCGCCGCGCCCAAGCGATCATTTCGGCCGAAGGGGCCAATTCATCGGGCGTGGCAATGGTCAGGCGGAAATCGAAACGGGCGGCGGCATGCACCCATGAGGCCAGCACATTGTTGCTGTCGCCCATCCAGGCGACATGGCGGCCCTTGATCGGGCCGCGATGTTCCTCATAGGTCATCAGATCGGCCATCACCTGACACGGGTGCGACAGCTTGGTCAGACCATTGATGACCGGCACGCTGGCATGGGCGGCCAATTCACGCACGGCGGCATGATCGAGCATCCGGATCATGATGGCATCGACATAGCGCGACAGCACACGGGCGGTATCGGCAATGGTCTCGCCGCGCCCCAGTTGCATCTCGGCCCCTGTCAGCATCAGCGTCTCGCCGCCCAATTCGCGCATCCCGACATCGAAGGATACACGGGTACGGGTGGACGGCTTGTCAAAGATCATCGCCAGCGTCTTGCCTTCCAGCGGACGCGAGGTGGCTTTGACACCGCGCTTGCGGGCGGCCTTGATGGATTTGGCGCCGTCCATAATCTGCTGCAACTGCTCTGTCGAAAACTCCGACAAATCCAGAAAATGCCGGGCCCCGCCCGACATGGCTGTTTGGGTCATTTTCTTTGGTCCTTTTAGGCAGTTTTGGCCTTGTGCGCCGCTTGCTGTTCAAGCGCGACACAGGCCTTTTCCAGCCGCTCGATCGCGCTGGCCACATGGCTTTCATCAATGATCAGCGGCGGCAACAGGCGCACGACATTGTCACCGGCTCCGACGCTCAGCAGATGCTGGTCGCGCAAGGCCGTCACAAGCTCGCCATTGTTGATCTTGGCTTTGAGGCCGATCAGCAAACCCTCGCCGCGCACCGATTCAATGATGGTGGGATGGCGATCGGCGACAGAGGCCAGACTTTGCTTGAGCAACAGGCCCATCCGCTCGACATGGTCCAGAAAGCCCGGCTCCAGCACGACATCCAGCACGGCATTGCCCACGGCCATGGCCAGCGGATTGCCGCCATAGGTGGTGCCATGCACACCCGCTGTCATGCCCTTGCCTGCTTCGGTTGTTGCCAAACAGGCCCCCAGCGGAAAACCGCCGCCAATGCCCTTGGCCACAGCCATGATATCGGGCGCGACACCGGCCTTCTGATGGGCAAAGAATTTGCCCGTCCGGCCCACACCCGCCTGCACCTCGTCAAAAATCAACAGCAGACCGTGCTTGTCGCACAATTCACGCAGGCCGCGCAGGCATTGCGGCGGCACCGGACGCACGCCGCCTTCGCCCTGCACCGGCTCTACCAGAATGGCGGCCGTTTCAGGCCCGATCGCGGCTTCCATAGCCTTGTGATCACCGAACGGCACCTGATCGAAACCTTCGACCTTGGGGCCGAAGCCTTCCAGATATTTGGCCTGCCCGCCTGCGGCAATGGTGGCCAATGTGCGGCCATGAAAGGCCCCTTCAAAGGTGATGATCCGGTAGCGTTCGGGATGGCCGTTGGCCGAATGGTATTTGCGCGCCATTTTAATGGCACATTCCATCGCCTCCGCACCCGAATTGGTGAAAAACACCGTATCGGCAAAGGTGTTGTCGGTCAGCCGCTGTGCCAGCTTCTCGCCTTCGGGGATGTGGTAGAGGTTGGAAATATGCCACAGCTTCTCGCCCTGGGTTTTCAGGGCCTCGACAAGATGCGGATGCGAATGGCCAAGCGAATTCACCGCAATCCCGGCGGCAAAATCCAGATAGCGTTCCCCCTGCGGCGTGATGAGCCATGGCCCCTCGCCTCGCTCGAAGGAGAGATCTATACGCGCAAAAGTCGGCAACAAAGGCGACAACTGGCTCTCTCCCATGGCGGTCTCACTTTCTGGTCAATGCGGTCATCCGCGAAAAGAAATAGCCGCCCGTCAAGGGCGGCACAACAGGGTCTATTCTAAAACGCTTGTCGCGCCTGTCAATTCCACCTTGTCAAGACCCCGATTTTGGTGCGGCGCACTCTATCCCCACGTCATGGCTGTTGAAAACATCGGATCAGCATCGGTTCGGCTTAGGCATCAGATGCCGCATGTAGTACTTTGCAAATCAATAAATACGACATATGGGGTTTATTGGCTCGATCATACGCGTCGGTTCTGTCTTGATGACAAACCACAACCGCCTGTGATTGATCGGGTCGAGACGCTTCAACCGAACTGGAGCATAGAATGGGCTGGACTGAGGAACGGGTCGAACAGTTGAAGAAACTGTGGAACCAGGGATTGAGCGCAAGTCAGATTGCGGCCGAACTGGGTCATGGGGTCACGCGCAATGCTGTGATCGGCAAGGTCCACCGTCTTGGCCTGTCCGGCCGTGCCAAAGCACCATCATCATCGGCCCCGCGCGTGCGCAAGGCTACCCGTGCTCCGAGCCATCCGATGACCATGACCACCCGCGGCAATCTGGCGCTTGCGCCGCGCATTGCGCCGACCCCGCGTCCGGTTGTCGAATACCAGCCTGCCATTGTCGCCGAAGATGTCGTTGTGCCGATGTCCGAGCGTGTGACGATTATGGAACTGCGTGAATCGATGTGCCGTTGGCCGTTGGGCGATCCTTCCACCAGCGAATTCCGTTTCTGCGGCGGCCCTTCCCCGATCGGCACCCCCTATTGCACCTTCCACGAGCGCATCGCCTACCAACCCTCGACCCTGCGCCAGCGTGAAAAGAAGCAATACAGCCACGGCTGATCAGGCTTTTGCCAATTTCTTTCTAAAAAGCACCCCCACTTAAAAAAGCACCTGCGGGTGCTTTTTTTATGCGTGCTGTCAAACGGCCAACCCACCGGCACTCAGGCCGAAAAGGTCTCGTCAAAGGCATAGCCCGCGCCGCGGACGGTGCGGATCGGGTCGCGTTCCTTGCCGTTGTTCACGGCTTTGCGCAGGCGGCCGACATGGACATCGACCGTGCGTTCGTCGATCTCGCTGTCATCGCCCCAGACGAAATCCAGCAATTGGGCGCGGCTGAAAACGCGGCCCGGGCGTTCCATCAGAAACTCCAGAATGCGATATTCCGTCGGTCCCAGATGCAGGTCACGCGAGCCGCGTTTGACACGATGGCTGGTTCTGTCGAGCACCAGAGTGCCGGCCTGCAACAGTGAGGCGACCTTCTCCGGTGCGGCACGGCGCAACAGCGCACTGATACGGGCCAGCAATTCCGGTACCGAAAACGGCTTGACGATATAATCATCCGCACCGGTGGCCAAGCCGCGCACGCGCTCGTTCTCCTCGCCGCGGGCCGTCAGCAGAATGATCGGCAGGCGTTGCGTTTCGGGGCGTTGGCGCAGGCGGCGGCACAGCTCGATGCCTGAAAGACCCGGCAACATCCAGTCAAGCAAGACAAGATCCGGCAGGCTCTCGCGCAACAGCAGATCGGCCTCGTCGCCATCATCGGTGCTGGTCACCTGATAGCCGGCCGCTTCCAGATTGTAGCGCAACAGAACCGTCAGCGCCTCCTCGTCCTCGACCACCAGAATCCGGGGCTTGGTCATGATCGCGCCCTCGTCCGGTCCTTACTGCTTGCCGGTCAGATCAAGCGGCGCGTAATTGCCCGAAACCCTCGGACGGTCGGTGCTGATCGCCGTGCCGGTCACCAGATAATGGATGGTCTCGGCAATGTTGGTGGCATGGTCGCCGATGCGCTCGATGTTTTTGGCGCAGAACAGCAAATGCGTACAAAAGCCGATATTGCGCGGATCTTCCATCATATAGGTCAGCAATTCACGAAACAGCGAATTGTAGAGCTGGTCGATTTCCTCGTCATGGTTCCAGACATCCAAGGCGGCGGCCACATCGCGCTGGGCATAGGCATCGATCACGCGCTTGAGGCGATCGAGCGCCAATTCGCTCATATGCACGACCCCGCCGACAATCTTTTGCGGTGCGAACTGGCCATTGATGGCCACAACCCGCTTGGCGTTGTTTTTGGACAGATCACCGATCCGCTCCATATCGGAGGCCAGCCGGATCGAAGACACAATCGCCCGCAAATCCACCGCCATCGGCTGGCGCTTGGCAATGGTCAGAATGGCTTTTTCCTCGACATCGCGTTCGAGCACATCAAGGCGGTGGTCGGTCTCGATCACCCGTTGTGCGAGATCGGTATCACCGCGCACCAGTGCCTGAATGGCATTCGACAGCATGGTTTCCGACAGACCACCCATTTCGGCGATCTTGCGGCCCAGTTCCATCAATTCTTCGCCGTAGGATTTGACAATATGTTCGGACATAACAGGAGTCTCCTTGATCAACCGAAGCGGCCGGTGATGTAATCCTGCGTGCGCTGGTCACGCGGCGAGGTGAAAATTTTGGATGTGTCGCTGAATTCGATCAATTCGCCGAGATACATGAAGGCGGTATATTCCGACACGCGCGCCGCCTGTTGCATATTATGGGTGACAATGGCGATGGTGTAATCGGATTTCAATTCATCGATCAGCTCTTCGATCTTGGCGGTCGAGATCGGATCGAGCGCCGAGCATGGCTCGTCGAACAGGATCACTTCGGGACGGATCGCCACCGAGCGCGCGATGCACAGGCGTTGTTGCTGGCCGCCCGACAGGCTGAGGCCGGAGGCATTGAGCTTGTCCTTGACCTCGTTCCACAACGCGGCTTTCATCAAAGCGGTTTCGATGCGCTCGTCCATCTCGGATTTGCTCAACCGCTCGTAGAGTTTGATGCCGAAAGCGATGTTGTCATAGATCGTCATCGGGAAGGGTGTGGGTTTCTGGAACACCATGCCGATGCGCGAGCGCAAGAGGTTGAGATCCTCGCTCTTGTCGAGCAGGTTGCGGCCCTCGAAGATCACCTCGCCCTCGGCGCGCTGGCCGGGATAGAGATCATACATCCGGTTCAGCACGCGCAACAGCGTCGATTTGCCACACCCCGACGGGCCGATAAAGGCTGTCACCTTGTTGGCATAAAGCGGCAGGGAAATGGTTTTGAGCGCCTGTGTGTCGCCATAATAGAAACGCAGATCGCGGACATCGATTTTGACCGGATGGGGCATGCTGTCGTTCATTTCTCGTTCCTTGAAGAGCCGAGCACACGGGCGGCGATGTTGAGGGAAAGCACGGCAAAGGTGATCAGCAAAGCGCCGGACCAGGCCAGTTTTTTCCAGTTAGGGTCGGGATTGTTGACGAAATTATTGATGGTCACCGGCAGGTTGGCAATCGAGCCTGTCAGATCAAGGCTCCAGAACTGGTTGTTCAGCACGGTAAACAGCAAGGGTGCGGTTTCACCGCTGACGCGGGCGACGGCCAGCAACACGCCGGTCACCAATCCGGCTTTGGCGGCGCGGTAGGCGACACGACGGATCACCAGCGAGCGCGGCAGGCCAAGGGCGCTGGCGGCTTCGCGCAAGGGGTTTGGCACCAGCAACAGCATATCCTCGGTGGTGCGGACCACAACCGGAATGACGATCACCGCCAGAGCCAGCGCACCGGCGATGCCGGAAAAGCCGCCCATCGGCACCACCACAGCCCCATAGACAAACAGGCCGATGATGATCGAAGGCGCCGACAACAGAATATCGTTGATGAAGCGGATCACCGAGGTCAACTTCGAGTGGCGGCCATATTCGGCCATATAGGTACCGGCCAACAGACCGATCGGCGCACCGATGCCGACACCGATGAAGGTGAGCATCAGCGAGCCGACAATGGCATTGGCCAGTCCGCCGCCTTCGGAATTGGGAGGCGGGGTGTTTTGCGTGAGCAGATCAAGGCTCAAACCGGGCAGGCCATTGCTGACCAGCGTCCCCAGAATCATCACAAGCCATGTTAACCCGAACAGAGTGGCACCATAACACAGCGCCATCGCCAGAAGATTGACGCGCTTGCGACCGGCATAATAGGGATTGGCTTTGGGATTGCTCATGCCCTTATTTCCCCTGATTGCGTTCGAGACGCATCAGCATGATGCGCGCGGCGGTCAAAACCATGAAGGTCAGGACGAACAGCAACAGCCCCAGCAGGATCAGCGAGGACTGGTGCAAGCCGTCACTTTCGGCAAATTCGCTGGCAATGGCGGCTGAAATGGTGGTGGCGGGTGCAAACAGCGACGCTTTGATTTTGAAGGCATTGCCGATCACGAAGGCCACCGCCATGGTCTCACCCAAAGCGCGTCCCAAACCGAGCATGACACCGCCGATCACGCCGACGCGGGTATAGGGTATCACCACATTCCACACCACTTCCCATGTGGTGCAACCTGCCCCGTAGGCAGCCTCTTTCAACACGGTCGGCACAGTCGCAAACACATCGCGTGAAATGGCGGTGATGAAAGGCAACACCATGATCGCCAGAATGAGTGCGGCATTAAACAGACTCAGATTGCTGGCGGGTCCGGCAAAAATCACATTCAGCACCGGCACATCGGCGAAAAAGTCGATCACGGCAGGCTGGAAGTGGTCGGCCAGAAACGGCCCCAGCACGAAAAACCCCCACATGCCGTAAATGATCGAGGGAATACCGGCCAAGAGTTCAATCGCAATCGAGATCGGGCGGCGCAAGGCGTGCGGGCAGAGTTCTGTCAGGAAGATCGAGATGCCGAGACCGACCGGCACGGCAATCACCATCGCCAAGAGCGAGGAGACCAGCGTGCCGTAAATCGGCCCCAATGCCCCCAAAATCGGCTGTGGCTTCAACGAAGGCGCCCAGCGTTGGGTGGTCAGAAAATCGAAGCCATAGGTTTTGATGGCGGGCCAGGCCCCGATAAACAGCGAGATGATAATGCCGCCCAGCAACAACAGCACAGAGATGGCGGCGGTGCGGGTCAGGCTTTCAAACACCACATCGCCCCAACGCATCGACCGCAACACGCGCGCACGCGCCAGACTGCCGGTTTTATCCGCTTGTGTCGCCACGCGGTCCATTTCGCTGGAAGCCATGATGTTCACTGCTCTGGTTGATCCCGATGAGGGAGAGGTAAATCCTCTCCCCGCAATAGCCAAGCCATGATCGAGGCAAAAGACCGGGTTATTTCATTTTCAGCTCGGTTGCCCACGTCTTTTCGACCAGTGCGACCACCGAATCCGGCATCGGGATATAGTCGAGCTCCTCGGCTGTCTTGTCACCCGATTTGAAGGCCCATTTGAAGAATTTGATCGCTTCGGCCGAGGCATCGGCATCTTTCGGAGTTGCCTGCATCAGGATGAAGGTTGCCGCAGTGATCGGCCAGGATTGCTCGCCCGCCTGTTCGGTCAGGATCTGGTAATAGCCGGGTGAATTGGCCCAGTCGGCATTGGCGGCCGCGGACTGGAAGGCCGCAATGGTAGGAGAGACGGTCTTGCCCGCTTTGTTGACCAGATTGACATAGGTCATCTTGTTTTGCTTGGCATAGGCATATTCGACATAGCCAATGGCGTTTTTGGTCTGGCCGACATTGCCCGCCACCCCGTCATTGCCCTTGGCTCCGACACCGACAGGCCATTCAACCGACGCACCGGCACCGACATCGGCCTTCCAGTTGGCGCTGACCTTGGACAGATAATCGGTAAAATTGAAGGTCGTGCCCGACCCATCCGAGCGGCGGACGACGGTGATCGCCGTCGAAGGCAGGGTCAGTGACGGATTGAGCTTCTTGATCGCCGCATCATCCCATTTCTTGATGGTGCCGAGGAAAATATTGGCCAGTGTCGGCCCGTCGAGCACCAGTTCACCCGGCTTGATCCCGTCGAGATTGATAACCGGCACAATGCCGCCCATCACCATCGGCCATTGCACCAGACCGGACTTTTTCAACTCGTCGACGGTCAAAGGCGCATCGCTGGCCCCGAATGTCACGGTCTTGGCCTGAATTTGCTTGATACCCGCACCCGAACCGATGGACTGGTAATTCAAACCATTGCCGGTCTCTTTCTTGTAAAGATCGGCCCATTTGGAAAAGATCGGAAAGGCGAAGGTCGAACCTGCGCCCGAAATATCGGCGGCATGGGCGGCAGGTGCCACAAGGCCGAGCATCAAACCGAAAGCGGCAAAGACTGAGGACAGTTTCACGGGATAACTCCTGTTTCAAGCCCTGCCACATCCTTCGGACTGGCAGTGATGACAGGTTTAGTCCCCTTGTGTGACACTAAGATGACAGGTTTGTCATAATCCACCGACCCTCAAACCCCGCTGGAAATTCAGCAGGACATGACGTGGTTTACAGCGGCATGGGCTTGTGCGGCAAAAGCACACGGAAGACCGCGCCCTGCCCTGTCAGGCTGTCAATCTGCAGACGGCCGCGATGGCGGCTGACAATATGCTTGACCAGAGCCAGACCCAGCCCCGTGCCGCCTTTTTCGCGGCTTTGCGAGACATCGACCCGATAAAACCGCTCGGTCAGCCGTGGCAGATGCTCGGCCGGAATCCCCGCGCCATAATCACGCACCTCCAGACAGACATCCTGCCCGCCGGAGGGCTGGTCGACCAGGGACAAAGTGACATCGACGCGGCCTCCCGATTGGCCGTATTTGATGGCGTTCTCGATCAGATTTTCGATCACCCGCGACAATTCATCGACATCTCCCGCCACCCAGAACGGGCGGTCGGTCTGGAACAGACCAAGCACCACGCCGCGCTCTTTGGCCAGTGTCATCAGGCTTTCGGCCATCTGCACCACCAGTGGAGCCAGATCGACCGGATCAACCGGCTGGCGATGCGCGTTCAATTCCACACGCGACAGCGACAGAAGATCGTCGATCAACCGCGTCATCCGGCGGGCTTGCGAGCGCATGATTTCGAGAAAGCGTTCACGCGCCGCCTCGTCATTTTTGGCCGGACCCTGCAGGGTTTCGATAAAGCCGAGCAGGGAGGCCAGCGGCGTGCGCAATTCATGGCTGGCATTGGCAACAAAATCGACCCGCATATGCTCCAGCCGCCGCTCCGGCGTCAGATCATGGAGCATCAGCATCATCACCGGTTGGTCACGCTCCGGCGCGGTATAGCCGGTCGGCAGAGGCAGGATTTTAACGCGGAAGGCCCGTTCGATCGGGGTTTTCTCGGCGATTTCCAGATCAACCGCCACGCCCTGATTCATGACCCGCTCGACCGCATCGACCAGATCGGGCATCCGCAGGGTGAAAAACAACGGGCGGCCAAGCTGGAGCATTGGCCAGACCCGACGGGCCGCGGCATTGGCAAAGCTCACCAGACGGCGCGGGTCGATCAGGATCACCGGATCAGGCACCGCCTCCAGCGCCTCGGTCAAAATCGCATTGGTCTTGGCCAGACCGCCCCGCTCCATCCTCTATCCTTTCGACAGACCCCTCACACAAGCCGGTCAGGCTTTGAAAAGGTCCTTGTGCTGGTCGCGCAGAAGATTTTTCTGGACCTTGCCCATGGTGTTGCGCGGCAGATCATCGACGATAAACACGAATTTGGGCTGTTTGAACTTGGCCAACCGATCGGCCAGATGGGCGATAATCTGCTTGTCGTCGAGCTTGGCGGTTTTTGTCACCACCACCACCGCCACCACGCCTTCGCCGAAATCGGGATGCGGCACGCCGATCACCGCGCTCTCGATCACGCCATCCATGGAATCAATCTCTGTTTCCACCTCTTTCGGATAGACATTGAACCCGCCCGAGATGATCAGATCCTTGCCACGGCCAACAATGTGGACATAGCCGCGCGCATCGATCTTGCCGAGATCGCCGGTGATGAAAAATCCGTCGGCCCGGAATTCGGACGCGGTTTTCTCCGGCATCCGCCAATAGCCCTTGAACACATTCGGGCCTTTGACTTCGAGCATGCCGATCTCGTCCACGCCGAAATGCTTGCCGGTGTCGGGATCGACCACCCGCACCGTAATGCCCGGCAGGGGAAAGCCGACCGTGCCCGCCACCCGATCACCCTCATAGGGGTTCGAGGTGTTCATATTGGTTTCGGTCATGCCATAGCGTTCCAGAATGGCGTGGCCGGTCCGGGCCGACCATTCGCGGTGCGTTTCGGCCAGCAGGGGCGCCGAACCCGAGACGAACAGGCGCATATGTTTGGTTGCGTCGCGGGTCAAACCCTCATGCTGTAGCAGGCGGGTATAGAAGGTGGGCACGCCCATCATGCAGGTCGCTTGCGGCATCAGGCGCAGGATCTGGTCCGGATCGAATTTCGACAGAAAGATCATCGACGCGCCCGACACCAGAACGGTGTTGATGGCCACAAACAGGCCATGCGTGTGATAGATCGGCAAAGCATGCAACAGCACGTCTTGCGGGGTGAACTGCCAATAGTCTTTCAGTGTCAGAGCATTGGAGGCCAGATTGTCATGGCTCAGCATCGCGCCTTTCGAGCGCCCTGTGGTGCCCGAAGTGTAAAGAATAGCGGCAATATCATCGGCACCGCGGGCCACAGGTGCAAAATCGGGCGAGGCCGCGTCCGCCAGGCTGGCCAAGGAGCCAAGACCATCCGCACCAAGCGTTTCGACATGGGTAACGCCCGCTTTGTCAGCGGCCTGCGACAGGGCTTCGCGGCGTGACGGATCGCAAACCAGCAAGCGGGGCTCGGCATCGCCGATGAAGTAACTGATTTCCGCCGTGGTATAGGCCGTGTTGAGCGGCACAAACACCGCGCCGGCCCGCACCGCCCCCAGCGTCAGGGCCATGGTTTCAACCGATTTTTCGATTTGCAGGCAAATCCGGTCCCCCGGTTTCACACCGAGGCTATGCAACACATTGGCATAGCGGGCCGTGCGCTCGAGCAATTGGGCGCGTGTCCAGGCCGACCCATCGGGAAACCGCACCACGTTGTGGGTGGCGGGATGGGAGGTGTCAGCGATGATGTCAAACAGATGATTGCTCATGACAAGGGTCCTGCTGGAATGACATGCGCCTGTCGCGCTTGTGGGTTGATCGGCCTTTATTGGCCTGTCCAACACAAAATGGAAAGGGTTTTATCGCAGTAAACCCTTTCCATCGGTCCTTGCAACGGTGTCAGGCGATCGGGGCCTGATGCGGCTGGGCGATGGCCAGCATGGCCTCGCGGGTCATGCCGACTGCAACACCGGTATCGAGCAACTGGTTCCAAGTGGTCTCGTCCACCGGAATGCCGCGCTTGAGCCGGTCCGCCCGCTTGGCGCGTTCGGGATCACCGGGCAATTGCACCGTCGGATCGCGTCCTTCGGGTGGCAATTGCACCCAGCGGATGAAGGCTTCCAACTCGCTGAAATAGCTGTCTTTTGTGCCCATTTTATCGGGTGAGACCACAATCGAGAACATCGAATTGATGATGGCATCGCGTGATTTCGGGCCGGATTGGGTTTTGCCGCCGCTCAAAGCCGCCGCCAAGGCCTCGCAGGCAAAGGCCAGCGCCCAGCCTTTATGCGCCCCGAACGAGGTCAAAGCCCCGTAAGGCTCCTCGAACAAGGCGGCGGGATTGGTGGTCGGTTCGCCCTGTCCGTCGATCAACGCACCGGCCTGCACCGGAACGCCCTTGTTATAGGCAACACGGATCTTGCCGACGGCCAGTTCGCTGGTGGCAAAATCGACAATCACCGGCGGTCCTTGCCGACGCGGTATCCCGATTGACACCGGATTGGTGCCCAGTCGGGCGGCTAGTCCGCCATAGGGAGCCACCGACGGCTTGGAGACCACATTGACGAAATGCAGTGAAATCATGCCGCGCGCCGCGCATTGCTCGGACCAATGGCCGATCCGGCCGATATGGTGGCTGTTGCGCAATGCCATCACACAGGACCCGGTGCTTTCGGCGCGTGCAATCGCCTGATCGATCACCTCGGTGGCATTGGTCTGGCCCAAACCCAATTCGCCGTCGAAAATCAGCATATTGCCCTGATCGAGCACCAGTTTCGGATGGTGGTTGAGCTTCATTTCACCGGTCAGCGCATTGCCGAGATAGGCGGGTATCATGCCCACGCCGTGGGAATCATGGCCTCGCAAATTCGCCTCGATCAGATGGCGCGAAACGATCCCGCATTCATGCGGATTGGATCCGGCCGACGCAAACATCGCCTGCACCAATGCAAGCAATTTTGGCTCTTCCAACCACACTTCACCCACGGCTTTTGCCACGCTAACCTCCCTGAACTCTTGTCACGAAAAGGGCATGGCCGGAATAAGCCATGCCTCTGCCCCGATCGGCGCATTGTTGCACCAATGATTGCGACAGCGTGGAGGATAAAACCGCGCTTGCCAAGTGCCAACTTGCCAAGACCACACCCGCCCCGACAGAACAGACATGCGCCGGATCGGGAGCTGGACCGGACGGAGCCATCTAATTCACATTAAAAAAATGATTATTATTTTTATTCACAAAATGAATTTGTTTGTTTGACATAAAGAACGATTAGTCCTACATAGCGGATTAATGGTCGGGGTCAACCCCTCCGGCTTCACCGCAACGCTCCCGCAAAGAGCTTCACTGTATTTTGGAGGATGAGTCGATGTCGAACCTGATCAATCGCCGGATCATTTTGAGTGTAGCACTGACGGCGGCCCTGTCGCTCGGCATGGGTGCAAAGCCTGCACAGGCGGCCGACCCTTTGAAGGAAATCCGGATTGACTGGGCGACCTACAACCCCGTCTCGCTGGTGCTGAAAGACCAGAAACTGCTGGAAAAGGAATTCGAGAAAGACGGCATTGCCATCCGCTGGGTGCAATCGGCGGGTTCCAACAAGGCGCTGGAATTTCTCAATGCCGGTTCGCTTGATCTCGGCTCCACCGCCGGTGCGGCGGCTTTGATCGGCAAGATCAACGGCAACCCGATCAAATCGATCTATGTGTACTCGCGTCCCGAATGGACCGCTTTGGTCACCAAATCCGATGCCATCAAGACCGTGGCCGATCTGAAGGGCAAGCGCGTTGCCGTGACACGCGGCACCGATCCGCATATCTTCCTCGTCCGCGCCTTGGCCGATGCCAAGCTGACCGAAAAAGACGTGAAGCTCGTGCTGTTGCAACACGCCGATGGCCGCACCGCACTGGAGCGCGGCGATGTCGAGGCTTGGGCGGGCCTTGATCCGATCATGGCTTCGGCCGAAGTCGAAAGCGGCGCACGGCTGTTTTTCCGCAAACCGGCGGACAACACATGGGGCGTGCTGAATGCCCGCGAGGAATTCGCCAAAAACTATCCAGATGTGATCAAACGCGTGCTGGCCGTCTATGAAACCGCCCGTCTGTGGTCGCTGGCCAATCCGAAAGAATTGTCGAAGTCTCTGGTTGAGGCGACCAAGCTGTCGGAAGCCGTGATTGCCAAACAGCTTGAGCGGACCGAATTGACCCACGGCCCGATTGGTGTGGCCCAAAGCGAAACAATTATCGCCGCAGGGCTTGCCTTACAGGAGGCAGGTGTGCTCAAGCCAGAAGTCAATATCAAAACTGTGGTGGCAGATTTGATTGATGGATCCTATTTAACTGCTAAAAAGTAATCATCCGGACCCCCGTGTCCCCCAAGTTGAAGCGCGCATGACCGAAATCTCGTCAAACAGCGAACCGTTACACTCCGTGGATCCCCGTGATCCGCGGAGTTTGCGCATGAAGGGTTCGAGGCCTTCCCGCAGCTTTGCGCTGGCGGGAGTGTTGTTGCCATTGCTGTTGGCCGTCTTGTGGGAAGCCGCCATTCGCAGTGGCTTGGCCGTAGGCCGTTTGATGCCGCCTCCTTCAACCATCGGAGCCACCTTGTGGGAACTGGCCAAAAGCGGTGAATTGCAACTGCATTGTCTGACCACGCTGGGGCGGGTGCTGGCCGGTTTTGCGCTGGGTGCACTGCTCGGCACAATCATTGGCGCGGGGGCCGGTGCATTGGTGGTGGTGCGCCGCCTGATTGATCCGACCCTGCAAGCCCTGCGGGCCGTGCCGTCGATTGCGTGGGTGCCGCTGTTCATTCTCTGGATGGGGATTTTCGAGACCTCCAAAGTCGCCCTGATCGCGGTCGGTGTGTTTTTCCCTGTCTATCTCGGCGTTGCCGGGGCGATCGAGGGCATTGACCGCAAGCTGATCGAGGTCGGGCAGGTGTTCCGCCTCAACCGTTGGGCCATGATCCACCGCGTGATGTTGCCCGCCGTTTTGCCTGCCTGGATCATTTCTCTGCGCTCCGGCCTCGGGCTCGGTTTCATGTTTGTTGTCGCCGCCGAATTCATGGGCGCATCGGAAGGCTTGGGCTTTTTGCTGGTCGATGGCCAGCAGATGGGCAAGCCAGCGCAAATTCTGGCGGCAATCATCACCTTTGCCGTGCTCGGCAAGCTGGCCGATGGCGTGCTGGTCATGATCAGCAAACCTCTGTTGGTCTGGCAGGATACAGCACGGGGGGCCTTGTGATGTTGCGGTTGAACGGCCTGTCAAAAACCTATGCCGACGGCACCGAAGCCTTGCGCGACATCAGCTTGCAGGTCGGCAAGGGCGAAATTCTGGCGCTGGTCGGCGGTTCGGGTTGCGGCAAAACCACCCTGTTGCGCCTCATTGCCGGATTGGATGTGGCCAGTGCGGGTGCGATTACCGTGAATGGGGAAACCATCAAGGGACCGCACGCATCGATCGGCATCGTGTTTCAGGAGCCGCGGCTTCTGCCCTGGCTGACGGTGGCAGGCAATGTCGGCTTCGGCCTCGCCGATCTGGCCCCGCAAGAGCGGCAGGCGCGGATCCTGCATGCGCTCGAAAAGGTCGGGCTGGCAGGCTATGATCAACGCTGGCCACGCGAACTGTCCGGCGGCCAGCAACAACGGGTTGCCATTGCCCGCGCATTTGTTACGGCCCCGAAAGTCCTGTTGCTGGATGAGCCGTTTTCGGCCCTCGATGCCTTTACCCGGGCCAGTCTGCACGACCACCTCCTGTTGCTCTGGGCCGAAACCAAACCCACCGTGGTCATGGTCACCCATGATGTCGAAGAGGCCATTACGCTGGCTGACCGCGTGGTGGTAATGCGGCCGCGACCGGGGCGGATGATGGAAACCATTTCGGTCACACTGGACCGCCCGCGCGACCGCCTGGCTTTGGGTTTCGACAAGGCCAAACGCCGGATTTTGCACGCGCTCGACCGCTCCTTACAGCCCGAAAAATCCGCCCCCGCCCAAAAAGGGGCAGATAATGCCTCGCATTGGTGGTAAGACCTCGCATCATTTCCCTGTTCCGACATTCAACGGAGGCCATCATGGACGCCGATACACTTCGTAGCCTGCAGGCTCCGATCAAGAACAAATATAAAGAAGACCCGAATACCGCCATCATCACCCTGCGCGCTTCGGGCGAGCTGGATGACCAGCACATCGCCTGCAAGGTCGAAACCGGCCGCGCCATGATGGTGGCGGGTCTGCATCCGGCCACCGGCGGTTCGGGTGCCGAATTGTGCTCGGGCGATATGTTGCTGGAAGCTCTGGTGGCCTGCGCCGGTGTCACCCTGAAAGCGGTTGCGACCGCTTTGGGCATCACGCTGAAAAAAGGCGTGGTCAAGGCCGAGGGCGATCTCGATTTCCGTGGCACTTTGGGTGTCGACCGCGAAGCCCCTGTCGGTTTCCGCGAGATCCGCCTGACCTTCGAGGTCGATACCGACGCTCCGCAGGAACAGCTCGATACGCTGTTGAAACTGACCGAGCGCTATTGCGTGGTGTTCCAGACCATCAACACCAAACCCGCCCTCGCCGTGGTGATGAACCGCGCCTAACCCCTTGAAAGGACATCCCCATGTCTGACGACGATCAGGACATCACCAAAGACTGCAACGGCACCCAGCTCCATGATGGCGACACCGTCCACATCATCAAGGATCTGAAGGTCAAAGGCACCAACACCACCCTGAAACAGGGCACCAAGGTGAAGGGCATCCGCCTGACCGGCAACCCCGAAGAAGTCGAATGCCGCGTCGAAAACATCAAAGGGCTGGTGCTGAAAACCGCGTTTTTGAAGCGGGTGAATTCATAGGCTGTCGGGCTTCCGATCAGACTAATTCCGACTCAAAATATCGTCCGGCCATACCCCATGGCCGGATTTTTTATCTCTTGATCATTTCAAACTGCGGCCAATGGCAACACCAACAATTCCTGCCAGTAATCCCTGTATCGACGTACTCCACTCCTTGGCCCATTGCTTGTTTGCCAATTCGGATGAAAAACCCTTCCAGCCAACAACAATCCACAAAAGCACAAAGATGATGCCGAAAATAAACGCCACACTTTGAAATTTATCATCTGTACCGAAGCGGATAATCCCCAGATTGATGTAGAAAAAGCGTCCGGGTGCATCGGGTGCAGTATAATCACTGTCTTTGTCTATGACCGTAGGATCAATTGACCAATTTTGGGGCCTCTTAAGCGGCTTTTTCTTCACCATAAAGATTGCTTTCAAAATATGTTTTAATCAAATCATTGGGAACATCCTGATGCCGCAAAATCTCGGTGCCACCTTTGGTCACGCTGTACCAAGGTCCATCCTTGTCATGGGTCCAATCGGATAAAACAGTGGCATTGATGTCTTTGAACTGGTCCCAGACAAATGAAATAATATCAAGGACCTCCGCATTATCAGGCGCATCGGCGGATGCTTCCTTGCCTGTAATGGGATCAATATCTCTCAACATTTTGGAGATGGGTGCCGCTCTATAATGTTTGCATTCATGATACAATGTCGAAAGAACGGGTCCGAATTGCCATGCTTCAAAAACCTCATTCAGCATAGGCTTGGACAGTTCAACAAGAGAATAGCCATGCGCAATGTATAGAAGTTTTTGAATTTTCATCGGGGTAATCGGTTTGTTGTCCCGGAAGGACAATTCAAGAAACTTATTCGCAACAGACGCAGCACTGTATGGCATAGCGGCGACCTCCTCTTGAAACAAAATTCCTTACAAAAAATTTAAACGCCCCGTGTTTTCCATATTTTGGGAATATAAATGACCATTCCCGTTTTTCAATCCATTTCCCGTATTTGTGGCCTCTCCCCTCACCCCCGCTTGGCTTCAATCCGGTCCCAGATCGCCTTGGACAGATCAGGACCGCCCAGCCGCTTGATGGCGCGCAGGCCGGTTGGGGAGGTCACGTTGATTTCGGTCAGGTGGCCGTCGATCACGTCGATGCCTACAAACAGCAGGCCACGCTCTTTCAGGGTCGGGCCGATGCGGTCGCAGATTTCCTTTTCGCGCGGGGTCAGTTGGGTGGTTTCGGCCGCGCCGCCGCGCACCATGTTGGAGCGGATGTCGTTTTCGGCCGGAACGCGGTTGACGCCGCCCAAAGGTTCGCCGTCGACCAGAATGATCCGCTTGTCGCCCTTGACCACCGCAGGCAGGAACCGTTGCACCACCCATGGTTCACGGAACAGGGTCGAGAACAGATCGAACAGCGAGCCGAAATTGGGGTCTTTCGCGCCGGTCTTGAACACCGCCGCACCCCCATTGCCGTAAAGCGGCTTCATGACAATCTCGCCATGCTCGTCGCGGAATTGCTCGATCGCCTCGCGGTCACGGGTGATCAAAGTCGGCGGCATCAGATCGGGGAACAGCGTCACCATGATCTTTTCGGGCGCGTTGCGCACATGGGCCGGATCATTGACCACCAGCGTGTGCGGATGCACGCGTTCGAGCAGATGGGTCGAGGTCACATAGGCCATGTCGAAGGGCGGATCCTGCCGCAACAGCACGACATCGACATCCGACAGATCGGTGCGGACCGGTTCACCCAGACTGCAATGGTCACCCACCACGTCGCGCACCACCAGATCCTGCATGGGCGCGAAAACGCGGGAATCACGCATCGACAACCGGTCCGGTGTGTAGAATTTGAGTTTGTGGCCGCGCGCTTGCGCTTCAAGCAACAAAGCGAAGGTGGAATCACCCGCGATTTTAATGGCTTGGATGGGGTCCATCTGCACGGCAACAGTCAATGATTTCACGGGAGGATCCTTGTCTTGCGCTGGAAGTCTGTTCTGGAAGGCAGTCTAGCCGTTTATTCGGCGAGCGTGAAGGCATCTTCGATATGGCGGGGCCAGCGCCAGGGCACCACCAGCACCGCATCCCCGCGCAGATCGTGGTTTTGGGCCCAGCCATTGCGCATCAGCCACAGGTTCACCGCCTTGTTGAACCGGCTTTGCTTGCCTGCGTCAATCGCCGCCAAAGCCTGATCATGATCGGCGCGATATTTGACCTCGACAAAGGCAATCACCTGTTTGCGCCGCACGACCAGATCGATCTCGCCGCCATGTCCGGCATAGCGATAGTCCAGAAGCCGGTAGCCTTTGCACCACAGGCTGAAAGCGGCCAGCCATTCGGCCCACATTCCTTGCCGCAAAGCCCGCCGACGCTGGTGTTTCGAGCGTTTGATGTGCGGTTTTTGCGGGGAAAGTGTTGGGTTCATCCGTCCTGATTGCCACCTTCGCGGGCCAGTGCCACCGCACGGGCATAGATCTGGCGGCGGGGTTGTCCGGTCTCCTGCACGGTGACATCCACCGCGTCTTTGACCGATAAATGGCTCAAATGCTGGCGCAAACGGGCATCGAGATCACTCTCGTCGATCACGAAAGCATCATCCTGCGGCGGGCCGATCAGCACGACAATCTCGCCCTTGGGCTTGTTTTCACTGCCATATTGCGCCGCAAGTTCCGGCAGGGTCCCGCGCCGCACGGTCTCGAAATATTTGGTCAATTCCCGCGCCACCGCCGCCGGACGCGGGCCCAGCATCGCATGCGCATCATTGAGCATATCGACCAGTCGGTGCGGCGATTCAAAAAACACCAGCGTTCCCGGAATGACCGACAACACCTGCAAACGTTCCTTGCGGGCCGTGGTTTTGGAGGGCAGAAATCCTTCGAAAAAGAAACGGTCGGTCGGCAATCCGGCCACGACCAAAGCGGTCAGCACCGCCGAAGCCCCGGGGATGGGAGTAACCGACAGGCCCTCGGCCACCACGCTTTCCACCAGCTTGTAACCGGGGTCCGACACCAACGGTGTGCCGGCATCCGACACCAGCGCCAAAGCCTGCCCGCGGGCCAGCCGCTCCATGATTTTGGGCCTCATCTCGGCGGCATTATGCTCGTGATAGGCCATCAGAGGCGTGGTAATGCCGTAATGGGCCAACAGCACTTTGGTGACCCGCGTGTCTTCAGCCAGAATGAGATCGGCCGCCGACAAAGTCGACAAGGCGCGCAATGAAATATCGCGCAAATTGCCGATCGGCGTTGCCACCACGTGCAAACCGGGCGCAATCGGCTCCGCTTCGGCCTCAAGGCCCAGCAGAGTATAAGAGGAACGCGACGGACCGCTTCCCGAACCTGATGAATGCATTGTCATACCCTACCATGCCACAGCCGGACCCCATCGAAAAGCACCGAGCGGTTTGCAGGCGGTCAAATCCGTTATTTTGAAAGAAACCATCTTATTTTCTCCGTGTTTCAGCTCTATTTTTTTCCCATCCGGCGCGCTAACAATAGCCAACGAGCCAATAGGGAGGCCAAAGGCCGATGCAAGGGAATCAGGGCGGGATACTCAAGACGATGCTTCGGCTCTCGCTATCGGTGGTTCTGGCCTGCATGCTGGCCGGCTGTATGGGATCCAGCCGCTTCGGATCACCGCGCGAGGCCACGCCGACTTTGTCAGCCCCCATCGGCACTGTGACCGAACAACCGCTGGATCTGCCCCCGACAGCCGATGCTCCCGCCAGCGCCCTTGCGCCGTCTGACGGCACCACCGTGGCCCTTTTGTTGCCCTTGGGCGCAAGCGGCAATACCGGTGCGGTCGCCTCTGCATTGCGCAATGCCGGAGAACTGGCCCTGTCCGAATACAAGGGCGCAAAAATCAGACTGGTGATCAAGGACGATATGGGCACGCCGGAAGGCGCGCGCAGTGCCGCCCGCAGTGCTTTGGCTGAAGGCGCACAAGTGGTGCTTGGCCCCTTGCTCGCCCCCTCGGTGAAAGCGGCAGGCGATGTGGCCCGCGCGGCCAACAAGCCGATGATTGCCTTTTCAACCGATCAATCGGTAGGAGGGCGCGGGGTCTATTTGCTGAGCTTCCTGCCCGATAACGATGTCGACCAGATCATCGGCTTTGCCGCGTCCAAAGGCAAAACCTCTTTTGCCGCCATGATTCCCGAAGGGGCCTATGGCAATGTGGTGGCTGCGGCCTTTCAGGAGGCCTGTGCCCGCCGCGGCCTGCGCGTGGCAACCCTCGAGCGCTACAACGCCTCAAACGCCGACCAAGCCGCCAAAGCCATTGCCGCAGTCACCGTGCCGGTCGATGCCCTGTTCGTCCCCGAAAACGGCGATGGCGCCGCCACCGCAGGGGCCGCCTTGCAGGCCGCAGGCATCGAAACGAAAAAATGGCAATTGCTTGGCACCAGCGCATGGGATGATCCCCGCCTGATCAAGACCCAGGCCTTTCAAGGGGGCTGGTTTGCCTCGCCCGACCGCACCGGATTTGCCGCCTTTGCCAAACGCTATCAGGCAAAATACGGCGAAGAGCCACCGCGTCTGGCCAGTTTGAGCTATGATGCGGTATTTCTGGTCAATGCCTTGATGAACCAGTATGGCCCACAGGCCTTTAGCGAAGCGACCTTGCACAACACAGACGGCATGATCGGTACCGATGGCCTGTTCCGTTTCAAGGCGGGGGGCGGCACCGAGCGTCCCTTGACGATTTCGCAAATCTCATCCGGCGCGACAACCGTGATCCAGACCGCCAAGCAAAGTTTTTAAGAGCAAATTGACCATTATAAGGATTGATTTGCCAATCTTGCGGCCTATAATTTCAGAAATTGTGTTGTTGATTTTTTTAGCGTTTTTTCCTTGGCGAGAATTGTCAACATGCTGTTACATGCAAACGCAATCCATGCGATTGGCCGGTGCAAGAGCATCGAGCATATCAGCCGCCTGTGCCAGGCGCATTTGCTGGATTTCGGCTTCCGGCATGTCGCTTATCTGACCCTGCGCTCACCCATGCTCGCCCCGAAAGATTGGGTGGTGTCCACCACCTATCCGCGGGAATGGCAAAGCCGTTATATCGACCGCTCCTATGCCGCACTTGATCCCGTGCTCAATGCCTGTTCGCACGCCATGTTGCCGGTCAACTGGGATACGGTGCCGATCAACAGCAAGGAAGCGCGCAATCTGGTTGGCGAGGCGGTGGATTACGGCATCGGCAAAACCGGCATCAGCGTGCCTTTGCGCAGTCCCGATGGCAGTTTCGGGCTTGTGTCCTTTACCGCCGACCAGCAGACCGATGACTGGGGCCCCTCATCTGCCACCATGGCCTCGCTGACCCTGCTGGCGATGCATTGCCATGCCCGCGCCAATCAATTGCTACGCTCCAAGGATATGAGCGGCACTCTCAGCGCACGCGAGACCGAATGCATCAGCTGGTCTGCGGCGGGCAAAACCCTTGCCGAGACGGCCCGATTGATGGGGATCAGCGAACGCACCGTGCGCTTTCACCGCGAGAATATCCGCGTCAAACTCGGCAGCCACACCACGATGGAAAGTGTCGGCAAAGCGGTTTCGATGGGACTGATCAACCGCAAATAAGACGGGTTACCTGTCAGAACGGACAGGTTCGGCAAATCTCAAGGTGACTTATGGTGAGGTCAATGAGTAACGACCGCTTGCGAGACCCCAGAAACTCCGTTGTTTCATGAAGCCCTGACTGGTCCTTCTGACAACCACCAAGCGGTGTTGCTCATCCCTAATCGGTCGCTTCCGACCCCAGACGGAAGAGCCGTTGCGGTGTTCGATCCCTGTCCGCGCATGGATCGAACACCGCTTTTTTTGCCTGAAATCGGCTTTTGATAAGGCCTGGAAAGTCGTATCAGCTCAAAGCGGCAATCACCGCATCCAGCACCGGCACACCGGCAATGGTCGCCCGAAGCCGGTTATCGGGCAGGCTTTCAAGCACCCCATCGGAGACGAGATCGGCAATTTTGGCCGGATCGAGCCGCCTTCCCGACAGATCGGCATAGCGTTGCGGTGAAATGCCCTCGCGCAGGCGCAGGCCCATCAGCAACATTTCGTCGCCCTCCTGCTCGCGCGTCAATTGTTCTTCTTCCACAAGGGCCGCGCCGGATTGCTCAACCTGTTCCAGCCATTGTTCGGGGTGCTTTTGCGAAACCAGTACACGGCGGGTGCCATCGACCACCAGCCGGCCATGCGCCCCCGGCCCGATCCCCGCATATTCGCCATAGCGCCAATAGATCAGATTGTGGCGGCTCTCGGCTCCCGGTCTGGCGTGGTTGGAAATCTCGTAGGCGGGCAATCCGGCATCCGCACAGACCTGCTGGGTGACATCGAACAGGCCACGCGCCCGTTCTGCATCCAGCGGGATCAATTGTCCGGCTCTGACACGCTGTTCAAACATCGTCCCCGGCTCGATGGTCAATTGATAGAGCGAGAGATGCTCGGCCGCATGCGCAATCGCCTGCTTCAGTTCAGCCCGCCAGGCCGCCTCGGTTTGGTCGGGGCGGGCATAGATCAGATCAAAGGAATAACGGTCGAACACGGCGGCCGCTTTGGCCACGGCATCAAGGGCTTCGGCCACCGAATGTTTGCGCCCCAGAGCCTGAAGATCGGAATCATTCAACGCCTGCACGCCAATCGACAGGCGATTGACCCCCGCGGCGCGATAATCGGCCAGCCGTCCGGCCTCGACACTGGTCGGATTGGCCTCCATCGACACTTCGACATTGCCGGCCACCGACCAGTGGCGGCCGACGGCATCCAGCAAAGCACCGACGGTTGCGGGAGCCATCAGCGAAGGCGTGCCGCCGCCCAGAAAGATGCTGGTGACAATCCGGTCAGGCACCAGTTGCGCCTGTTGCGCCATGGCGCGGGCAAAGCCGGCGATAAAACGGTCCTCGTCGATCCGGTGATGGCGGACATGGCTGTTGAAGTCGCAATAGGGACATTTGGACAGGCAGAACGGCCAATGCAGATAGACCCCGAAACCGGGATCATCAGGACCGGAAAGGACCGCTGGCGCGGTGGTTTTCATGTCAGAACCTGATCGACCAGCGCTACAAATGCTCTGGCGCGATGCGAAAGGCCACGGCCCAAAGGCGGCAGGCCGTGTTTTTCCTCGCGGCTCATCTCGCCGAAAGTGCGGGTATCACCCTCGGGCAGAAACATCGGATCATAACCGAAACCGGCAGGACCGCGCGGCGGCCAGACCAGCGTGCCGTCAACACGGCCTTCGACCTCGGCCAGATGTCCGTCAGGCCAGGCCACCGTGAGCGCAGAAACAAACCACGCCTTGCGTTGCTCGGGAAGCATCGCGCCTTTGGCTTGCAACAATTCCTCGATATGGCGCATGGCGCGGTCGAAGTCTTTTTCCGGTCCAGCCCATCGGGCCGAATAGATGCCCGGCTCGCCCCCCAAAGCCTCGATGCAGATGCCGGAATCATCGGCAAAAGCCGGCAATCCGGTGGCTTTTGTGGCCGCAAGCGCTTTGATGGCGGCGTTTTCGGCGAAAGTCACGCCGGTCTCTTCCGGCTCGGGCAGGGACAATTCAGCCGCCGACACCGCCTCCAGACCGAAAGGCGCGAGCAGATCGCGCATTTCAACCAGCTTGCCATGGTTATGGGTAGCAATCACCACTTTGCCTTGAAGCCGACGTTGAGCCATCGTCAGATCCCTCAGGCAATCGCCACTTTTTGCAAAGCGACCAGATCGACAATGCCCTTACGGGCCAGTGCCATCATCTCCAGCAATTGCGCTTCCGAGAAAGGCGCGCCTTCGGCTGTGCCCTGCACTTCGACAATGCCACCCGAACCGGTCATCACAAAATTGGCATCGGTTTCGGCACCCGAATCTTCGGCATAATCGAGATCCAGCACCGCGGTGCCATTGGTAATCCCGCATGAAATCGCCGCCACATGATCGCGCAACGGCATTTTGGCAATCATCGACCGGCCATGCATCCATGTCAGGCAATCGCGCAAGGCCACCCAGGCGCCGGTGATCGCCGCCGTGCGCGTGCCGCCATCGGCCTGCAGGACATCGCAATCAACCACAATCTGGCGTTCGCCCAAAGCACCCAGATCAACCACCGCGCGCAGACTGCGGCCAATCAGGCGCTGGATTTCCTGTGTGCGGCCGGTCGGACGGCCTGCGGTGGATTCACGGCGTGTCCGCTCCAGCGTGGCGCGTGGCAACATGGCATATTCTGCAGTCACCCAGCCCTTGCCGGTGCCGCGCAACCATGACGGCCCGCGCTCCTCCAGCGTCGCACAGCACAGCACATGCGTATTGCCGAATTTCACAAGGCAGGAGCCTTCGGCATAGCGCGCGACATTGCGCTCGAGCGTGACATCGCGGAGTTGGTCGGCATTGCGTTTGGACGGGCGCATCAAAAAACCTTTCTTGCTTCAATCGCCTTTCTAGGCCGTGTGTGGCAAGACGGCAAGCGGGGTGACCGTTTGGCTCCTGCCAGGCATTGCTCTTTTTGAAGCGGACAAGAGATAATCCCCCTTCAAGAGTTTGATTCGGTCAGTTTGCGTTCCCCCTTCATCGAGACACGCGGAACCGGCTGTGACTTTTATCCTCGCAATCGAACCTTTTAACCCTGATGTCGAACCTGATCATGAAAGAGCCATGCGCTTCATCAGATTGCGTATCGGTATCGATCCAAATCAGGGGCATGTTTATTGGCTCATCGTCCAACTCGATATCCTTCCCGGTGCAGGTGATGAACTGTCATTCTGGATCGAGGCAGAGTCCGAGAATGGTAACATTGAACAGTATCGAGACGGGCAACGAACGCGCTTTCTTGATCGATATGCAAGCAGTCAAATCATCTTGATTTTGATGGATGCCATTCGGAATTTACTTGAACACTGCAAACCCGATCACGTGATCTTGATCACAGGTCAATTTCGCCTTCCCGATAAGGCTCTGGTAAAATTTGCTAAAATCGTTGAAATTTTCGAGGATTCAGGATACAAACTTGAGCATACTGGAATAAGTTTAGGCGTCCGATCTTGGCAATTCAAAATGAACCCACGGGTCAACCCATGAGCACCAAGCTAACATCAGATGTGATCCTCACTGCAGAACAGCGTGACAAAGAGCGCGCCAAGCGCATCAGAGAGACACCACGCTCAAAACAACAGCGTGCCGAGGCCTTTGAGTTGATGCAGAGTTACAGAGAAAAAATTGTGCCCGCCAAACGCACGTCATCCTGATCTCAGTGAAAAATCAGGATCCTTTTGCATGATGGGTTGCGGATAGATTGTGCCTAATTCCCCTAGGGGATTGAAGGATAACCGGGCGAATGTTCAGTGCTCCTGTTTCTTGCTGGACTTATTTAACTCGCCCTCTTTGCCCATTGCCTGCTTGATTATTCCCCCCGCCATCCTCATCTTTGAAGGGTGCATCCGCACATGAGGGAGCCATCGTGCCGATCCATCCGTCTTTGACAGGCGTTGCCAGTGCCCAGCTGTCTGATCTCAATCAGCGGTCGCGCGATATATTCAAGCGGATTGTCGAGAGCTATCTGGATTCGGGCGAGCCGGTCGGATCGCGGCATCTGTCGAAACTGTTGCAATTGTCGCTGTCGCCCGCCTCGATCCGCAATGTCATGTCGGATCTGGAAGCGGCGGGGCTGATTTATGCGCCCCATACCAGCGCGGGACGCTTGCCGACCGAACAGGGCTTGCGGTTTTTTGTCGATGCCATGATGGAAACCGGCGATGTCTCGCAAGCCGACCGCACCCGCATCGAGAGTGAAATCCGCGCCACCGGCAATGCCGGATCGCTCGAAACCATGCTGACGGAAGCCTCGCAGATGCTGTCGGGCCTGACGCGCAGTGCGGGGGTGGTGGTGACACAAAAAGTGACAACAACCCTGCGCCATATCGAATTTGTCCGGCTTGACCATGGCCGCGCTCTGACCATTCTGGTCGGCGAGGACGGATCGGTTGAAAACCGCATCATCGAACTGCCCGCGGGACTTCCGGCTTCGGCGATGATGCAGGCCAGCAATTATCTGTCGGAAAAAATCCGCGGCCGCACCCTGAATGATCTGCGTTCGGAAATCGAAGCGGCGCGCACCAGTGCCGAACAGCAACTCGATACCCTGACCGCCAAACTGGTTTCAACCGGCTTGGCCGTCTGGGCGGGCGAGGACAGCTCGCGCCAGTTGATCGTTCGCGGGCAGGCGCATCTGCTCGATGATCTGACCGCCATGAGTGATCTGGAGCGGATCAGACTGCTGTTTGCCGATATCGAAACACAAAAAGAATTGATCGACCTGATCGGGCGGGCCGAAACCGGTGACGGGGTGCGCATCTATATCGGATCGGAAAACAAATTGTTCTCGCTGTCCGGTTCCTCGGTCATTGCCGCGCCGTTCCGGGATGGTTCGCAGAAAATTATCGGCGTATTGGGGGTGATCGGCCCGACACGGCTCAATTATGCCCGCATTGTGCCGATGGTCGATTTTACCGCACGGGTGATTTCAAAAATGCTGACCCAAACTCCGCGCTGATCAGACCAGTCGGATGATCACCATGCCGATACAGGTCAGGCCCACCGCCAGCCAACGCAAGCGGCCGATGGTTTCGCCCAATAAAAGGGCGGCAAAGGCGGTGGCAAACACCACGCTGGTTTCGCGGATGGCCGATGACGGCGCAACAGGACCGTTCTGATAGGCCAGCAGAATCAACAGATAGGACACCATCGACACGCTGGCCCCCATCATGCCGAACCGCTTGTTGCCTTTGAGAAGCTGGCGCGGATGCACGCCTTCAAAGGCCAGCAGGATCGGCAGGGTCACCGCATTCACAACCGCCGCGACCGCCGCATAGCCCAGCGTATTGCCGCTCAAACGCACGCCGATGGAATCCACCACCACCACAATGGCGGTAAACACACCGGCCGCCAGCGTAAACATCAAGCCGCGCGGATCGAGCTTGTCCTCGGTGCGGGCAGAAGCCGCCAACAGCATGATGGAAAAGGAAATCACCCCGATCCCCAACACAATGCCGAACCCACCGCGCTCCTGCCCCAACACCACAATCTGGATGAAGGTCACAATCAGCGGCGCGGCCGCCCGCGAAATCGGATAGGCCAGCGACAGAGGCAACAGCCGGTAGGCCATCATGGTCAGGCGCAAGGTCGCCAGATTGAACAGGCAACTGCATGCCAGCCAGATATAGGATTCGGGGTTGGGTAATCCGGCATAGGCCAGCAACGGAAGTCCGATCACACCGGCACTGACCACCATGGCGGCAAAGCCAAAGCCCGGATCGGGTCTAGAGCGGGCCAGCGTATTCCAGACCGCGTGCAAAACCGCACTGCCCAGTGCCATCAGAAAAACTGTCAAAGACATATGAGCCGCGCCCTGATCAAAACGTGATCTTACTGTCTCTCTCCTTGGCGGGCGAGACAAGTGGGATCGGCGGGATGCAGGTCTGCAACAGCGTGAAATCCTTCATCACAATGCCTGAAAATCCGGCAAGGGAATTGCTGTATGTGCAGAAAATTTCAAAATGCGGGCTGGTATTCTGTCCCTGACGCGCTAGTCTTAAACCAAAGCATTATTACCAGTCAGGGTGTCATGAGTTTTATCAATCCCAATCCTTTCACCACCCGCCCCGAAATCGAAGGCACTTTTGGCGTGGTGGCCACCACCCACTGGATTGCCACGGCCGTCGGCATGGGAACCCTTGAAAAAGGCGGCAATGCCTTTGATGCGGGTGTGGCCACGGCTTTCACCCTGCAGGTCGTCGAACCGCATCTGAACGGTCCGGGCGGCGATGTGCCAATCATCCTGCACGACCAGAAGCGCGGCAAATCCGAGGTGATCTGCGGTCAGGGTCCGGCACCCGCCGGGGCCACCATCGACCATTACAAAGGATTGGGACTGGACCTGATCCCCGGCACCGGACTGCTTGCCGCCTGTATTCCGGGCACATTCGATGCCTATATGCTGATGTTGCGCGATTACGGCACCATGAGCCTGCGCGAGGTGCTGACACCGGCCATCGGCTATGCACGGGACGGATATCCGCTGGTCGAGCGCATTACGGCCACCATCGGCACGGTCGAAGAGCTGTTTAAGACCCATTGGCCGACCTCGGCCGCACTCTATCTGCCCAACGGGCAGGTGCCCAAAACCGGTGACATGTTTGCCAATCCGGTGCTGGCCCAAACCTATCAGCGAATTCTGGACGAGGCGGAAGCCGGTGGCGGGAACCGCGAAGCGGTGATCGAACGGGCCCGCACAATCTGGTCGCAAGGCTTTGTCGCCGAGGCAATCGACCGGTTCTGCCGGACGCAGGATGTGATGGATGTCTCTGGCCGCGCCCATCGCGGCGTGCTCAACGGGGCCGATATGGCGGGCTGGCAGGCCCATGTCGAAGCGCCGATCCATTATGATTACGGCCGCTACCGCGTCATGAAATGCGGGCCGTGGTCGCAAGGGCTGGCGGCTTTGCAACAACTGGCACTGGTCAAGGGCTTCCCGCTCGATGGCATGTCGCCGACCGATCCCGATTTCATCCACTGGATTGTCGAGGCCTCCAAGCTGGCCTTTGCCGACCGCGAAGCCTTCTATGGCGATCCCGATTTTGTGCATGTGCCGATCGAAACCCTGCTGTCGGATGCCTATAACGACGAACGGCGCAAGCTGATCACCATGCAGGCTTCGATGGAACTCAGCCCCGGCCATATCGAAGGCGCGGGCGGACGTGTCGATGCCCGTATCTCGAGCGGGCCGCGCACCGCCGTGGATGCCACAGGGGCAGGCGAACCGACAGTGGGCCGCATGGGCGAAAGCAAGGGCGATACGGTCCACTTCGATATTATCGACAAAGAGGGCAATATGGTGGCCGCAACCCCGTCGGGCGGCTGGTTGCAATCCTCGCCCATTATCCCCGAACTCGGCTTCTGCCTCGGCACCCGCGCCCAGATGTTCTGGCTTGACGAAAGCCACCCTGCCGCACTGGCTCCGGGCCGCCGTCCGCGCTCGACCCTGACCCCGACCCTCGCCCACAAAGACGGCGAGCCCTATATGGTGTGGGGTTCACCGGGTGGCGACCAGCAGGACCAGTGGATCCCGCAGATGTTCTTGCGCCATGTCCATTGCGGCATGAATTTGCAGGAATCGATTGATGCGCCAGCCTGGCATTCCGAACATTTCCCCGGCTCGTTCTGGCCGCGCATGTCGCGTCCGGGTGTGCTGGTGGTGGAATCCCGGATGCCGGAAGCCACCATTGCCGAATTGAAACGGCGCGGCCATCAGGTCGAGGTGGGTGATGCATGGTCGGAAGGACGATTGGTTGCCGCTTCCAAACTCGGCAAACGCCGTCGCGCCGCCGCCAATCCCCGCGGCATGCAAGCCTATGCGGCAGGCCGTTAAGACCTGACAACACGAGTGGTAAGGATGTTTCAATGACGTGGTCCATCATCGCCCATGACACCAAAACCGGAATGGTCGGCCTTGCCGTGTCCACCTGCGCTTTTGCAGTGGGAGCGCGGGTGCCGTCGATTGAAACCGGTGTCGGGGTTGTTGCCAGCCAGTCTTTCGTCAATCCGTTTTACGGGCCGCAAGCTCTGGCTCTGCTCAAACAGGGGGCCTCGGCGCAAGAAGCCGTGGACGCGGTCACCGGTGCAGATGAGGGCCGTTCGCAACGGCAGGTCCATATCATGGACAACCAGTTCCGCTTTGCCGCCTATACGGGGGATGGTTGCGTCGACTGGTGCGGCCATCTGATCCGCGACCATTTCTCGGTGGCCGGCAATATGCTGGCCGGACCGCAAGTGATCGAACAGACCGCCGATTTCTATGCCGCCCATCCCGAATTGCCCTTTGCACAACGCCTGTTGCTGGCGCTCAAAGCAGGCGAGGATGCCGGTGGCGACAAGCGCGGCAAGCAGTCAGCCGCCTTGCTGATCCATGATCAGGAAGACTATGCCTATCTCGATATCCGCGTGGACGACCATGCCGACCCCTTGGCCGAATTGATGCGGGTCGAAGAGAAAAGCCGCGGCCGCTATATGCATTACCGCAAATTCATGCCTTCCAAAGCCAGCCCCTTCGGTATCATCGACCGGCAGGAGCTGGAACGGCTGATTGCCGCCAGCATGGCCGCAGATTCAGCGGAGTGAACACACCCATGAACCAGTCGAGCCACGATCCGCTTTTGCAGATCTCCGACCTGTCGGTGGCCTTCGACGGGGCCGATGGCCGCCGCGTGGTGGCGGTGGACGGGGTCAGCCTGTCGGTGCGATCGGGCAGGACTTTGGGGATTGTCGGGGAATCAGGCAGCGGGAAAAGCGTCACTTCGCTGTCGGTGATGGGTCTGTTGCCCAAGGACAATGCCCGCATTGCGGGCAGTATCCGTTTCAAGGGCGAGGAATTGCTCGGCGCGCAAACCAACCGCCAGCGCGATCTGAACGGCAACCAGATGGCGATGATTTTTCAAGAGCCGATGACCTCGCTCAATCCCGCATATACAATCGGCGACCAGATTGCCGAAGTGATCCTGCGTCACCGCAATGTCAGTCAGGCCGAGGCCAATGCCAGAGCGGTCGAGATGTTGCGCAAGGTGCGGATTCCGACCCCCGAGCAACGCTTTTTCGATTATCCGCACCGGCTATCGGGTGGCATGCGCCAGCGGGTGATGATTGCCATGGCACTGGCGCTGGATCCGCAATTGCTGATTGCCGACGAGCCGACCACCGCGCTGGATGTCACCATTCAGGCGCAGATTTTGCGGCTGATCCGCTCCTTGCAACGTGAACAGCAAACGGCCGTGATCCTGATCACCCATGATCTCGGTGTCGTCGCCGAAGTCTGCGACGAGGTGGCCGTGATGTATGCCGGACAAGTGGTCGAACAGGCTCCGGTCGCCGATATATTCTCCTTCCCGCAACACCCTTATACGGTGGGCCTTTTGGGCTCGTTGCCGAGGCTGGAAAGCCGCACCGCCCGCCTTGCCGCCATTGACGGGGCTGTGCCCGATATGAGCCGCCCGCAGACAGGGTGCCGTTTTGCCGACCGTTGCCCCTTTGTCGATGCGGCGTGCCGGAGCCAGGATCCCGCCCTGACCGCCATCGGGCCCCATCGCGCCAGCCGGTGCATCAAGGCCCCGCTTGAAAGGCTGGTGGCATGACAGGGCATCCGGTTCCCCCTTTGCTGACTGTGAAAGGCTTGGGCAAATCCTTCGTGGCCAAGCGCAATTTCTTTGGCCGCTCCATAGCCACCGTGCGGGCAGTCGACGGGGTCGATCTGGAATTGCACAGGGGCGAGACGCTGGCCATTGTCGGCGAATCGGGTTGTGGCAAGTCAACGCTCGGACGGTTGATCCTGCGCCTGATCGAGCCATCACAAGGACAGGTCAGCTTTCTCGAACGCGATATGCTGGCGCTCGCCCCCGCAGATCTGCGCGACATGCGCCGCTGGGCGCAACTGATTTTCCAGGATCCGTTTGCCTCGCTCAATCCGCGCATGACCGTGGGGGATCTGCTGAGCGAACCCCTGATGTTGCACCAGATCGTGCCGGAAGCCGACCGCACCACGCGTGTCGGCGAATTGTTGCAACAGGTCGGATTGAAACCCGAACATGCGGGCCGCTATCCGCACGAATTTTCCGGCGGGCAACGCCAGCGCATTGCCATTGCACGCGCAATCGCTGTCGAACCGCAACTGATTGTCTGCGACGAGCCGGTCTCGGCACTGGATGTGTCGATCCGCGCACAGGTGCTCAATCTGCTCAAGGATCTGCAGGCCCAACTCGGCCTGTCCTATATTTTCATCAGCCATGATCTGTCGGTGGTGCGCCATATCGCGGATCGTGTGGCGGTCATGTATCTGGGACGGATCGTCGAGACGGGTCCGGTGACCGATGTGTTCGATCATCCGCGCCACCCCTATACGCGGGCTTTGCTGGATGCGATTCCGGTTCCGACACCGCAGAGAACCAAAGAAATAGTGCCGTTGGAAGGCGATGTGCCCTCACCGCTCAACCCGCCACCGGGTTGCCATTTCCAGACCCGCTGTCCGTTTGTCGTGGCCCGTTGCGCGCAGGAGCGGCCGCCACTGGACCTGCAAACCGATCACCATGCCGTGGCCTGCTGGCAACATCGATCCATCCCCGATGACCATCAGGCGCGCGGTCAGGTCGATTACGACCCGCGACTTGAACGCCTGATGCAAGCCTTTCACACTCCCTAAACCCTTTCACACTCCCTAAACCCTTTCATACCCCTTAACCTCTTCGATACCCCTTCTTGTTCGATCTCCGAATGACCTTACTGACAGGAGTTACCATGACACCGAAATGGAAAACGCTTTTGCTGACCGGATGTCTTGTCGCCAGTGCCGGACTGTTCGGCTTGGGCGCGGCATCGGCCCAGACCAATTTCAAGATCGGGCTCGCTGAAGACCCTGATGTGCTCGATCCCAGCCTTGCACGCTCCTATGTCGGCCGTATCGTGTTCGCCTCCTTGTGCGACAAGCTGTTCGATATTGACGACAAGCTCAACATTGTCCCGCAACTGGCTTTGTCCTCGACGGTTTCGGCCGACGGCAAGGAAATGGTCATCAAACTGCGTCCCGATGTGAAATTCCATGACGGCGAGCCGATGGATGCCGAAGCCGTGCGCTTCTCGCTCGACCGCCATCTCAACATGCCCGGCTCGTTCCGCAAGCCCGAACTGGGCGCAGTCTCCGAGATTGTGGTCGTTGATCCCCTGACGGTGAAGCTGGTGCTGAAAGCGCCCTTCTCGCCCTTGCTGGCCCAGTTGACCGACCGCGCGGGCATGATCGTCTCGCCGAAGGCGGCCAAGGAGGCCGGTGATAAATTCGGCCAGAAGCCGGTTTGCGCCGGTCCGTTCAAATTTGTCGAGCGCATCCAGCAGGACCGGATCGTTCTGGAAAGATTTGCCGATTACTGGAACAAGTCCAACATCCATTTCGACAAAGTCACCTTTACGCCGATTGCCGATTCCACGGTGCGGCTGGCCAATCTGCGGTCCGGCCAGCTTGATCTGATCGAGCGCACTCCGGCGACCGATATCAAGGAAATCAAGGCCAATCCCAAACTGCGCCTGTCTTCGGTCGTGTCGCTGGCCTATACCGGCATCACCATGAATATTGCCAACAAGGATGCGGGCAAAACCGGTCTCGGCCTTGATCCGCGCGTGCGGCAGGCGCTCAATTACAGCATCGACCGTGCCGCCATCAACGAGGTGGTGTTCAACGGCGAATTCATGCCGGGCAACCAGTGGGTCAATCCCGAAAATCCCTATTACCAGAAGTCTTTTCCGGTCACCGGGCGTGATGTGAACAAGGCGAAGGAATTGCTGAAAGCGGCCGGTGTCAAAACCCCGCTGGCAATTGATTTCATGGTTCCCAACAATCCCGAAGCCCGTTCCGTGGCCGAAGTGATCCAGTCCATGGCGGCTGAAGCGGGCTTTGATTTCAAAATCCGCGTCACCGAATTCGCCACCTCGCTGACACAGGCCGAGCAGGGCAACTATCAGGCCTATCTGCTCAACTGGTCGGGCCGGACCGATCCCGACGGCAATTCCTACAGCTTCCATGCCTGCGGCCAGCCCTTGAACTATACCGGCTATTGCAACAAGGATGTCGATGCTTTGCTGGCTGAAGCCCGTTCCAAAAACGGCGTGGCCGAGCGCAAGCCTGTCTATGAAAAGATCACCAAGATCATGCAGGATGAAGGCGGCGTGCTCTACCTGTACCATTCCAAGGTTCTGGTGGCCCATAGCGACAAGCTCGACGGTTACAAGCAACTGGCAGACGGCCTGATCCGTCTGACCGGTGCCAAACTCAAATAAGCCTTTGCAGGGGTGGAGCCACGAGGGGTCCACCCCTGTTTCTGACCGGACACACAAGCGGACGATTGAATGTTCACGCTGATCAGCAAACGCCTCATCCAATTATTGCCGACGGTGTTTTTCGTGTCGGTGATTATTTTCTCCTTGCAACATCTGTTGCCGGGCGACCCTGCCATGATCATGGCGGGCGAGGACAATGATCCGGCCGTGATCGCGCAAATCCGCGCCCAATACCATCTCGATCAACCGATACCGATCCAGTATCTGTTCTGGATCAAGGGCGTGCTGTCGGGCAATCTGGGCGAGTCGATGCGGCTGAAAGTGGCGGTGTCCGAGCTGGTGACCACCAAACTGCCGGTGACCCTGCAACTGGCCGTGATGGCGATGATCATTGCGCTGGTGATCGGGGTGGGACTTGGGATTCTCTCTGCGGTCTATAAAGGCCGGGCGCTGGATTCACTGGTGAATGTGCTGGGATTGATCGGCATTTCGACCCCGAATTTCTGGCTCGGCATCATGCTGATTTTCCTGTTTTCGGTCGAGTTGGGCTGGTTGCCCGCTTCGGGCTATGTCAGCCCGTTCGAGGATTTCTGGCAATCCATGCGCACCACCATCATGCCCGCCTTCGTGCTGGGCAACGCGATTGCCGGTGTCTTGATGCGGCACACCCGCGGGGCGATGTTGCAGGCTTTGTCATCCGACTATGTCCGCACCGCGCGCGCCAAGGGCCTGTCGGAACGCGTGGTGGTGATCAAACATGCGATGCGCAATGCCCTGACCCCCGTCATCACGCTCGGCGCGCTGGAATTCGGCACCCTGCTGTCGGGCGCGGTGTTGACCGAGCAGATTTTTACCATTCCGGGTTTTGGCAAATTGATTGTCGATGCGGTGTTCAACCGTGATTATGCGGTGGTGCAGGGCGTGGTGCTGGTCACCGCCTCCACCTATATTCTTTTGAACCTGCTGGCGGATATCGGCTATATCCTCGTTAATCCGCGGCTGAGGGATTGAGCATGAGCACCTCCTCCCCGCTTACCCTCGAATCCCCCGGTGCCCGCGCCTGGCGGCGGCTGAAGGCGCGGCCCTCGGCACTGGTTGCGCTGGCTGTGATTGTGCTTTTGATCGGGATGGCGGTGTTCGCTCCGCTGATCGCGCCCTATGATCCGATCAAACAGAATTACCTGCTGGTGCGCAAAGCTCCCAGTTGGCTCCACTGGATGGGGACCGACGAGGTGGGACGCGATTTGCTGGCCCGCGTGATCTGGGGAGCCCGGGCCTCGCTGTCGGCTGGCGTGATTTCCGTCGGTATCGCTTTGCTGATCGGCGTTCCGCTAGGCCTGATTGCAGGCTATCGCGGCGGCTGGACCGATATGCTGATCAGCCGCTTCACCGATGCGATGCTGGCCTGCCCCTTTCTCATTCTGGCGATTGCATTGGCCGCCTTTCTGGGCCCGAGTCTGGGCAATGCGATGATCGCCATCGGCATTACCGCCACGCCGATTTTTGTCCGGCTGACCCGTGGCCAGACGCTGGCAATCAAGACCGAGGATTATATCGAGGCCGCACGTGCCGTCGGCAATCCGGTGCACCGCATTGCCCTGCGCCATATCCTGCCGAATGTCTTGCCCTCGCTATTGGTGCAGGCCACGTTGACGGTCGCCACTGCAATCATTGCCGAAGCCAGCCTGTCGTTTCTGGGTTTGGGCCAGCAACCGCCGCTTCCTTCGTGGGGCTCGATGCTCAATGCCGCCCAACGCTTTTTGACCAATGCGCCGTGGATGGCGGTGTGGCCGGGGCTGGCGATTTTCGTCTCGGTGATCTGTTTCAACCTGCTGGGTGACGGCTTGCGCGATGCGCTCGACCCGCGCAGCAAATAAAAAAACCGGCGCATAGAGCGCCGGTTCTGTCTCATAGGCCTGCCAGAGACCGATCGGGGATCAGGCGACCAACACACATTCGACAACGCCGATGCCGTCGATTTCAGCCTTGATCGTGCTGGCATGGCTGACCACCAACGGCACGGTCAAACTGCCTGTCGTGATCAGATGACCCGCCTTGAAACCGCCGAACGCATCGGCTGGCGCATTGGCATTCAACAGGATCGGCAGGATCGGGTCGTTTTGCGGATGACCGCCGACCTTGTCATGCTTTTGCTCGCCATCAAGCCACCAGCGCACGCGCAGGGTCGGCAGATCGCCCACTTGCGCGGCGGCAACCGACGGGCCGGTGATATAGGCGGCATTGCCCATGCTGTCGGCCAGCCATGCCGGAAACGGCGCATCGCCGGGTGATTTCTGGAAGCGCGAACCGATCAATTCGATGCCGACCACCCATTCCGAAATCGCGGCGGTCACCTCTTCGCGTGTATAGGGCTTGCCCGGACGCGGGGTCAGATCATGCGACAGACGCGCGGCAACCTCGATTTCGACCAGAAACCCTTCTTCGGGGATCTTGAACGTGGCCCCGGATGGCTTGATCACCGAATCCATCATCGGTGCATAGGCCGGAGTGCCTTCGATCACAGCCACTTTCCAACCGGTCGGATGATCGCCCGTGCCCTTGGCGACCAGCCCTTGCACAGCCACAGCGCCTTCGCGCGACAGCGCCCGTGCATCGGCATCCACCGGCGCGCGATGGCCGCTTTTATAGGCCTCTACAAGGGTATGCGCGACACGCGCGTTCAGATCATCAGCCATTTTTGTCTCCCGATTGCCATTCATGTTAAGTCTTCAAACACAGTGTTGCATGAGATCGTCTGATTTGGGACTATCCCGCAGAAGAAAAATTCGGGCCAGCGCTTCATCACACCGGCCATATCAAGGATAAGACCCATTATGATTACGATTGCCGATATCGAAGCCGCCCGCGCCCGCATCAGTCCCTATGTGCGTCATACCCCTGTTCTGCCTGTCAGCCAATGGCGCGATGCCCTGCCTTTCCGCGCCACGTTGAAACTTGAATTGCAACAGGTGACCGGCTCGTTCAAGGCACGCGGGGCCATCAACAGGCTTTTGACCCTGCCGCCCGAAACCATTGCCAAAGGGCTTGTGACAGCCTCCGGTGGCAATCATGGATTGGCGATTGCCCGCACCGGCTATGTGATGGGTGTGCCGACCAGGATTTTTCTGCCCTCCAATGTCGCGCCCGACAAATTGCCCAAATTCAAGGGCTGGAATGCCGATACGGTGATCGCTGGCGATTCATTCGATGAATGCAATGTCCAGGCGCTGGCCTATGCGCAAAGCACCGGCGCGGCCTATGTCCATCCGTTTTCCGATCCCTTTGTGGTGGCCGGACAGGGCACGCTCGGCCTCGAAATTCTTGACGACATGCCCGATGTCGATGTCGTGCTTGTGGCCATTGGCGGCGGTGGACTGGCCGCCGGACTTGGCACGGCCATCAAGGCCCGCCGTCCGCAGGTCAAGGTGATCGGGATCGAACCGTTCGGTGCGCCCACTTTGCATGCCAGCCTTGCCGCCAATCAGGTAGTCACGCTCGACAGGATCGAAACCCGCGTGCCGACCATGGCCTCGAAACGGACCGACGAACGGGTGTTCGAACTGATCCGCTCGACACTCGATGACGTGGTCCTGATCAGCGATGACGATATGGCACATGCGGCCAAGACCCTGTGGTTCGAATGCGGCATTGCCGCCGACCTGTCGGGCGCGGCGACGCTGGCCGCCCTGCAGACCGGTGCCGTCACGATCCAGCCCGACCAGCATGTCTGCATCATTGTCTGCGGCGCAGGGACGGATGGCCAGATATAAGACCACACGGCCTGATTTTTGCGCCAGCTATGCTTTAACAGCGCGGCCCATCCGCTTGCATAGGCCTTGTCAGACCAATGAAAGCAGGGTTGGTTAGCCCCAGAACAAGATCATGGAGAGAAACACAATGGCCATCAAACTTTACGGGTTCTGGCGTTCTATTGCGGCGTTCCGTGTGCGTACCGCTTTGCGGCTCAAGCATCTGCCGTTTGATGAGGTTTCTGTTGATATTCTGTCGGGCGAGCAGTTCTCTTCCGACTATAGCGCGATCAATGCCGAACATGCCGTCCCGACACTGGTGGACGGTGCCAACAGCTTTTTCCAATCCTTGCCGATCATCGAATATCTGGATGAAACCCATCCCGAACCGGCTTTGTTGCCGAAGGATCCGGTGGATCGTGCCTATGCGCGGGCTTTGGCCATGGTCAACATCGCCGATGCCCATCCGCTGATCGTGCCGCGTGTGCGGGGCTATCTGGGCCAGTCGCTGGGTGCCGACGGACCCGCCATCGACCAATGGGCGACCCATTGGATCGCACGCGGTCTGAACACCTATGAAACCATGCTGAAAAAGCGCCCGCCTAGCCCCTATGCTGTCGGCTCGACCCCGGGCATTGCCGATATCGGGATTGCCGGTCATTTGGTATCGGCGCAATTGTTCAAAATGGATTTGAGTGCCTATCCTACGGTCAAAGCCCTGGGCGAGACCTGCTTTGCCAATCCCGCTTTCATGGACTCCCATCCCTTGCGCCAGCCCGGCGCACCGCAAATCTGACGGTTGCACTCAGGAAAGACCCTCGATGTCCGGCTTAACCGAGAAAATCGTCCTGATCCTGTTTTGCATGATGCTGGGTCTGTTTCTGACATGGCAGGCGCCTGTCAATGCCGAGGCGGCCCGCCGCCTCGGTGCGCCTGCGCTTGCCGCCCTCTATTCGATCGGCACCAGCGTCTTGCTGGTGTTTGTCTTCGCCCTTTTTACCGTCAGGGAATTGCCGACCCTTGAAGCCATGGCCGAAGCGCCGTGGTGGGCCTGGATTGGCGGCATTACCGGCGCTGTCTTCGTGATCGGCGCACTGGTGGTGGTTCCGCGCACCGGAAGCGTGGTGTTTTTGCTTGCGGTCATTGCCGGACAATTGATCGGCGCGATTACGGCCGATGGTTTCGGCATGTGGGGCCTGCAAAGCGTAACCATTTCGCCGATGAAGTGGCTGGCCCTCGCGCTTGTCACCTGCGGTGCATTGACCTTCCATCTGTCAGACTGAAGCGTGAACCGATCATCCCGCCCTTGCCTGCACAGATTGTTCGCCCTACCTAACCTTCATGATTGAATAATCACACGAAAACCGGAGAGAAGCCCCATGGCACGCCACCTGAAGCATGGCAGAGATGCCCAAGCCCGCAAAGATTACGACCGTCAGGTCCGCGAAACCGTCGAAACCATTCTGGCCGATGTCGAAGCCCGCGGCGATGCGGCGATCCGTGATCTGTCGAAAAAATTCGACGGCTGGGAGCCCAAGGAATTTTTCCTCTCTCCGAAGGAAATCAAGGAAACGATGGATCGGGTCGCCCCGCGCGATCTCGAAGACATTGCTTTTGCCCAGACACAGGTCCGCAATTTCGCACAGGCGCAAAAAGCCTGCCTGAAAGATCTGGAAGTGGAAACCATGCCGGGAGTGATTCTCGGCCATCGCAATGTGCCGATGCAGGCCGTTGGTTGCTATGTGCCGGGCGGCCGTTATCCGATGGTGGCTTCGGCCCATATGTCGGTTGTGACAGCCAAAGTGGCCGGCGTGGACCGGGTGATTGCCTCGGCGCCTCCCCATCAGGGGGGTCCGCATCCGGCGATTGTCGCGGCCATGCATATGGGTGGCGCGGATGAAATTCTGGTTCTGGGCGGTGTGCAGGCTGTTGCCGCCATGGCCTTGGGCACCCAGAGCGTCAAGCCGGTCGATATGCTGGTGGGTCCGGGCAATGCCTTTGTGGCCGAAGCCAAGCGCCAGCTCTATGGCCGCGTCGGCATCGATCTGTTTGCCGGTCCGACCGAAACGCTGGTGATTGCCGACGAGACCGTGGATGCGGAAATCTGTGCCACCGATTTGCTCGGTCAGGCCGAACACGGCCCGACATCCCCCGCCGTGCTGATCACCAATTCGGAAAAGCTGGCGCGCGAAACCATGGCCGAGATCGAACGGATCCTGACGATCCTGCCGACCGGCGAAGTGGCGCGTCAGGCCTGGACCGATTTCGGCGAAGTGATCGTGTGTGACAGCTATGAAGAGATGCTGGCACAGGCCGATTTCGTCGCATCCGAGCATGTGCAGGTGATGACCGATCGCGATGACTGGTTCCGTGACAATATGCGCAATTTCGGTGCGCTGTTTCTGGGTCCGCGCACCAATGTGGCCTTCGGCGACAAGGTAATCGGCACCAACCATACCCTGCCGACCATGAAGGCCGCGCGCTATACCGGCGGTCTGTGGGTTGGCAAATTCATGAAAACCTGCACCTGGCAGAAGGTCACCACCGATGAGGCTTCGGCCACAATCGGGGCCTATTGCTCGCGCCTGTGCCTGCTGGAAGGCTTTGTCGGCCATGCCGAACAGGCCAATGTGCGGGTACGCCGCTATGGTGGCCAGAACGTGCCTT